>SEEY01001052.1 GCA_004211235.1 Rubrivivax sp. | reverse complement strand
CCACGCGCCCCACAGCAGCAGGGCGCCGGGCGGCTTGCGCTCGGCGCCCTGCTGCTGTGGGGCGCGTGGCTGGCCATCGTGCAGGCGAAGGTGCACGGCATCAACTTCATTCTGTCAGTGTTCTGCCTGGTCTGGATGGCCGACATCGCGGCCTATTTCGGCGGCCGCGCCTTCGGCAAACGCAAGCTCGCGCCGAGCATCAGCCCGGGCAAGAGCTGGGCAGGCGTGTGGTCGGGCCAGCTCGGCGTCATCCTTCTCGGCATCGTGTGGGTCCATGTCATTGACATGCGTTTCGCAGTCGATTCGCCGAGCCTTTTCACGCTGCTGCTGCAGCGCCATGGCTGGGTCTCGCTGCTGGCGCTGATTTTCCTGGCGGCCATGAGCGTCGTCGGCGATCTCTTCGAATCGCTCGTCAAGCGTGCCGTCGGTGCCAAGGACAGCAGCAACCTGCTCCCGGGTCACGGCGGCGTGCTGGACCGCATCGACGCGCTGCTGCCGGTGTTCCCGCTGGCGCTGGCGCTCATCTCCCTATGACCCGTCAACGCGTCTGCGTGCTGGGCTCAACGGGCTCGATCGGCGTCAACACGCTGGATGTGCTCGCGCGCCATCCCGAGCGATACGAAGTCGTCGCGCTGAGCGCGATGAGCCGCGTCGACGAGCTCCTGGGGCAGTGCCTGGCGTGGCAGCCCCGCTTCGCCGTCATGCCCGACCGCGAGGCTGCCGCTCGCCTGCGGGAACGCCTGCGCGAGGCGGGCAGCCGCACCGAGGTGCTTGACGGCGCTGCGGCGCTGGCCGAGATCGCCGCGCATCCAGACGTCGACACCGTGATGGCCGCGATCGTCGGCGCCGCAGGCCTGGCGCCGGCGATCGCCGCCGCGCATGCCGGCAAGCGGCTGCTGCTGGCAAACAAGGAAGCCATCGTCGTGGGCGGCGCCCTGTTCATGCGCGCGGTGGAGGAGGGCGGCGCCACGCTGCTGCCCATCGACAGCGAGCACTCCGCCATCTTCCAGTGCCTGCCCGAAGACCGCAGGGCCTGGCACGAGCGCATCGACCACATCGTGCTGACGGCCTCCGGCGGCCCATTCCGCAGCCGCGACCCGCAGACGCTGGCAGCCGTGACGCCCGACGAGGCCTGCGCCCACCCCAACTGGGTCATGGGCCGCAAGATCTCGGTCGATTCGGCGACCATGATGAACAAGGCGCTGGAGGTCATCGAAGCACGTTGGTTGTTCAACCTCGCGCCAGATCAGATC
>SEEY01000263.1 GCA_004211235.1 Rubrivivax sp. | reverse complement strand
ATCGTCAGCGGGTCGGGCAAATTGAGCACGCGGCCCACCCACATCGGCGCCTGGTACCACTTGAAGCCGTGGGGCCCCAGCAGGCGCTCGGCCTCGACCAGCTCGCGGATGATGAACACCACCTCATGGCCGCGGTTCTGCAATTCCCGGGCGACCGGGATCATGCGACCCAGGTGGCCATAGGCGCCACCGAGTTCCCAGATGAATGCGTAGCGGGCCATGGCGCGGGAGTCTAGGGGGAAGAAAAAAAGAAGCGGCACCCGCAGGTGCCGCTCATGGCGTCAGGCCGGGATCAGCCTGCCGAAGCCTGCTTGCGTCGTCGGCTCAGCCACCAGCCGCCGCCCGCCGCGCCCAACAGGGCGAGGCTGCCCGGCTCGGGCAGGTCGGCCGCAGCCGTCGCGTCGAAGGCGAAGGCGTTCACCTGGTCCGGCGTGCCACCGCCGAACGGGTCGCCGGAGCGGGCGATGCCGTTGAAGTTGAAGCAGTCGTAGGTCGGCAGCGGCTCGCCACCGTAGCCGCCATAGCCACCGTAACCGCCATAGCCGTCACCATAGCCACCGTAGCCGCCATAGCCGCCGCCACAGGTGCTGACGGCACCTTGACCGCTGACGGTGGCGACGATGTCGTAGTCGATGGTGATCGTCTCGCCGGCGTTGACCAGGCCCAGGTTCACCGTGAACAGGCCGCCCGCGCCCCACACGTGGTTGTCGGTCGGCGTGGCGCAGCTCGCCCAGTTGCCGAGAGCGCCGACGTCGTTCTCGACGCAGCTGGTGCCCGATGCGGTCTGCGTGATCAGCGTGTTGCCGCGGCTGATGGCCATGCCGTTGCGGCGGATTTCGAGCTTGGTGTTGGCCGAGCCGAAACCGTTGCCGTCCAGGCCCACCTCACCGCCGTCGACGGAGAAGGAGAAGTCGACCGACTGCGCGCTGCCGGTGTTGTTGACGTAGCTGCCCGTGAAGAGCGAGGTCGTCGTCGCGTAGAAATCGGCGCCATTGCCCGATGCACGTGCGCCGAAGAAGGTGACCGCGCCGGCAGAGCCGTAGGTATGGAAGAAGACGCCGGAGTCACCTTCGTTCTTCGACAGATAGAAGTCGGAGCCGCCGGAGGCCGTGGTGTAGATGGACGCGGCCGGGTCGGTCAGGCCATCCACCGGGGCGCCGCCGTTGAGCGCATAGGTGGCCGTCAGCGTGATGGTCGGATCGGCGGCCGCAGTGCCGGCAAAGGCGCTGAAGGCTGCCGCCACGAGCAGGCTGAGGAGCCTGGCGCGGGGCGCGGTGTTGTCGTTGTACATCGAGTCTCCAAAGGGAAGCTGAAAATCCAGGCCGGTGCAACGGCCTGGGCGCGCGGCAGTGCGCAATATTCGCGCCACCGCGAATTTGTGTTCAGCCACAACCATTTAGCAAACACTTCTCGGAATTGCCTTTGTTTTTGTCAAGAATGCCGACATGCCGCGTCCCCTTAGCATGCGGGGGATGAACTACCTCATCGGCGACCTGCAGGGCTGCTGCGATGCCTTCGAGCGCCTGCTGGCCCGCATCGACTTCTCTCCCTCGCGTGACTGCCTCTGGCTGCTGGGCGATCTGGTCAATCGCGGGCCGTCATCGCTCGCCACGCTGCGCCGCCTGCAGGCGCTCGGGGGCTCGGCCACCTGCCTGCTGGGCAACCATGACCTGCACCTGCTGGCCGTTGCCCACGGCGTTCGGCCCGCGCACCGCCATGACACCCTCGACGCCATCCTGCAGGCGCCGGACCGGGACGCCCTGCTCGGCTGGCTGCGCCACCAGCGACTGGCGCTCTTCGACGCCGGCTGGCTGATGGTGCATGCGGGTGTCGTGCCCCAGTGGAGCCGCGAGGCGACGCTGTCGCTGGCCGCCGAGGTCGAGGACGTGCTTCGCAGCGCCGACCTGCACGACTTCCTCCAGGAGATGTACGGCAACGAGCCCACACGCTGGAACCCGGCCCTGACCGGCACGGCGCGGCTGCGCTTCACCGTCAATGCCTTGACGCGACTGCGCTTCTGCACGGCCGACGGCACGATGGACTTCAAGGCGAAGGAGGGCGCGGACAAGGCGCCCGACGGCCTCATGCCGTGGTTCGACGTCCCGGGCCGGGCCACCGCCGACGTACCCATCGCCTTCGGCCACTGGTCGACGCTGGGATTGCTCGACCGGCCCCATCTGCTCGGGCTGGACACCGGCTGCATCTGGGGCGGCCGGCTCACGGCAGCGCGCATCGATGGCACGGGCCGAGAGATCATCCAGGTCGAATGCGAGCAGGCGCAGAAGCCGGGCTCGTAGAATGCGCACCCTTCGGAGGCTTGGGGGAGCGGTTTAACCCAACGGTCTTGAAAACCGTCGGCCGGTCAAACGGCCCGTGAGTTCGAATCTCACAGCCTCCGCCAACATCGAAACGACCCTTCGCGGTCGTTTTTTTATGGGCACGGCGGTTCTGTTGATGCAGTGGTGAGCGCGGCGCCGCCACGGCATGGCGAAGGAATGTCTGGCTTGTGGCGCTGCCATTGATAGCGCTACATTGCCCCGCCCGACGCGCGGCGCCACAGCATTCCCGATGACGACGATGAAAAAGACGCTCTCCCTGTTCGCTCTCGGCCTGCTGGCCGCCGCCGCTCAGGCGGAAGTGAAATTGGCTCAGGTGTTCGGTGAGCACATGGTGCTGCAGCGAGAGCAGCCGATCCGGATCTGGGGCTGGGCCACGCCGGGCCAGACGCTTGCAGTGGAGTTCGCCGGCAGCAAGGCCACGGTGCGCGTGCCCACCGGCGGGCGCTGGGAAGCCAGGTTGCCGGCGCTGAAGGCCGGCGGCCCCTACCGGCTGACGGTGGCGGGTGACCAGCGCATCGAGCTGAACGATGTGCTGATCGGCGATGTCTGGCTGCTGAGCGGCCAGTCCAACATGGAGTGGACGCTGTCGTCCAGCGACAGCGCGGCCCAGGAGATCGCCAGCCCGCAGGAGGCCAGCCTGCGCCACCTGCGCGTGCCGCTGCGCGCCAGCCTCAAGCCCGAGGCCGACATCGCGCCGGCCAGCTGGGCCGTGGCCGAGGCGGGCAAGGTGGGCGAATTCAGCGCCATCGGCTATCACTTCGCGCGGCAGATGCAGGTCGCGCAAGGCGTGCCCATCGGCCTGGTCAACACCGCCTGGGGCGGCTCGCATCTGGAGACCTGGGTACGGCGCGAGGTGGCGCTGCGTGACCCGGACCTGTCCGCTGCCGTGCGCGCCCTGCCCGCGGACGAGGCCGCCTTCACGGCCGCGCGCCGTGCCGAGATCGACGCGGTGCTCAAGCGCTGGCAGCCGGGCCTGGCCCTGGGCGCGGACACCAGTGGCTGGTCCGCCGCCAGCGAGGTCGACAAGGACTGGCCCACGCTGCAGGCGCCGGGCGTCTGGGAGGGCCAGGGCCTGCCGGGGCTGGACGGCGTCGTCTGGCTGCGCAAGCGCGTCGAACTGAGCGCGGCCCAGGCCGCCGGCGCCGCCAGCCTGCACCTGGCCAAGGTGGACGACTGCGACGAGGTCTGGGTGAACGGCCAGCGCGTCGGCGGCCAGTGCGGCTATGACCAGCCGCGCCGCTACGAATTGCCGGCCGGCGTGCTTCGCGCGGGTGCCAACTGGGTGGCGGTGAAGGTGACCGACAACGGCGGCGGCGGCGGCTTCCACGGCGACGCGGCGGCCATGCGGCTGGACACGCCGGCCGGTGCCGTCTCGCTGGCCGGCGCCTGGCGCGCCCGCGTGGCCGAGGTGAGCGGCACGACTGGCCCCACGGCCAACGACGCGCCGACGCTGGCCCACAACGGCCTGATCGCGCCGCTGCAGGGCCTGTCCTTCCGCGGCGTGCTCTGGTATCAGGGCGAGAGCAACACCGGGCGTGCGGCGGCCTACGCGGGCGGCTTTCAGCGGCTGATCCAGGACTGGCGCCTGCAGTTCCAGCAGCCGCAGCTGCCCTTCTTCTTCGTGCAGCTGGCGTCCTATCTGCCGCTGCAGAACAACCGCATCGGCGAAGGTGGCTGGGCCGAGCTGCGCGAGGCGCAGCGCCAGGCGCTCGTGCTGCCGCACACCGGCATGGCCGTCGCCACCGACGTGGGCGACGCCAACGACATCCATCCCCGCAACAAGCGCACCGTCGGCCAGCGCCTGGCGGCCCTGGCCCTGCATGACGCCGGCCTGCGCCCGGTGCCGGCCAGCGGCCCGGTGCTCGCCGGCAGCGAGGTGCGCGGCAACGAGCTGCGGCTGCGCTTCTCGGCCACGGCGGGCGGCCTGCGCACGGCGCACCCCGGCGAGGCCCTGCGCGGCTTTGCGCTGGCCGGCGCGGACCGTCGTTTCGTGCCGGCCACGGCGCGCATCGAAGGCGACGTCGTCGTGCTCAGCAGCCCGCAGGTGAAGGCGCCGCTGGCGGCGCGCTACGGCTGGGTGGACAACCCGAGCGAGTCCAACCTCGTCGGTGGCGACGGCCTGCCCGCATCCCCGACACGCAGCGACGACTGGCCGCTGCCGAGCCTGGGCAAGAAGTATCCGGAATGAGCCAGCGAGAACAGCCACGATGATCCGCAACCCCGTCCTGCCGGGCTTCAATCCCGACCCCTCCTTCTGCCGCGTCGGCGACGATTTCTACATCGCCACCTCCACCTTCGAGTGGTACCCGGGCGTGCAGATCCACCACTCGCGCGACCTCGTCAACTGGACGCTGGCGACCCGGCCGCTGACGCGCAAGAGCCAGCTGGACATGCGCGGCAACCCCGATTCCTGCGGCATCTGGGCGCCCTGCCTGTCCTACGCGGACGGTCTCTTCTGGCTGGTCTATACCGACGTCAAGCGCTTCGAGGGCAACTTCAAGGATGCGCACAACTACATCGTCACGGCGCCGTCGATCGAGGGGCCGTGGAGCGATCCGGTCTACGTGAACTCGTCAGGTTTCGACCCTTCGCTGTTCCATGACGACGACGGCCGCAAGTGGTTCATGAACATGCTGTGGAACCACCGCACCAACTCCATCGGCGGCGCGCCCAAGGTGCCGGCCTTCGACGGCATCGTCATGCAGGAATGGGACGCGCAACAGCGCAAGCTGGTGGGCCCCGTCACCAACATCTACAAGGGAACGAAGCTCGGGCTGGTCGAAGGGCCGCACATCTTCAAACGCCAGGGCTGGTACTACCTCGTCACGGCCGAAGGCGGCACCGGCTACGGCCATGCGGTGACGATGGCGCGATCACGCGAGCTGCTCGGGCCCTACGAGAACCACCCCAACCTGCACCTGCTGACCAGCCGCGAATCGCCCGATGCGCCGCTGCAACGCGCGGGGCACGGGCAGGTGGTGGAGCTGGCAGACGGCAGCACCTATGTCGCCCACCTTTGCACGCGGCCGCTGCCCGGCACGCGCCGCTCGCCGCTGGGCCGCGAGACGGCCATCCAGCGCTGCGAATGGCGCGACGACGGCTGGCTCTACCTCGCGCAAGGCGGCATGACGCCGTCGCTGGACGTGCCCTCGCCTGTCGACGTGCAGCCGAGGCCACGCGAGGCCGTGCGGCGCAGCTTTGCGGGCCTGGCCGCCCTGCCCCCGGAATTCCAGTGGCTGCGCACGCCCGAGCCTGACCGCCTGTTCACGCTGACCGGCGATGCGTTGCGCCTGACCGGTCGGGAGTCGATGGGCAGCTGGTTCGAGCAGAGCCTGGTGGCGCGCCGCCAGGAGGACTGGGCCTTTCGCGCCGAGACGACGCTGCGCTTTTCACCCGACAGCTACCAGCAGGCCGCAGGCCTCACCCACTACTACAACCGCCACAAGTTCCACACGCTGGTGGTGACCTGGCACGAGACGCTCGGCCGGGTGCTGAGCATCCTGTCCTGCCCGGGCGACTTCCCCGACAACCGGGTGCAGTTCCCGCTGACGGAGGCGATCCAGCTGCCGGCCGAGGGCGCCGTCAGCCTGGCCGCGCAGGTGGACGGCGCGACGCTGCAGTTCCAGGCGGACTGGGGCGACGGCTGGCGCGACGTGGGGCCGGTGCTGGATGCCAGCGTCATCTCCGACGAAGGCGGGCGTGGCGAGCATGCGTCCTTCACGGG
>SEEY01000262.1 GCA_004211235.1 Rubrivivax sp. | reverse complement strand
CTTCTTGGTCAGCGCCTTGGAGCCGCCGTTGCCGTCGTCGTCGTCTTCCTCGTCGAACTCGTCGAAGTCTTCCTCGGCCACGTAGTCGTCGGCCTCGTCGGCGGCGACGAAACCGTCCACCACTTCGGAGATCTGCATCTCGCCGGCGCGGATCTTGGTTGCGAATTCGAGGATGTGGGCGATGGTCGTCGGCGACGCCGAGATCGCCAGCATCATGGCCTGCAGGCCGCCTTCGATGCGCTTGGCGATCTCGATTTCGCCTTCGCGCGTCAGCAGTTCGACCGTGCCCATTTCGCGCATGTACATGCGCACCGGGTCGGTCGTGCGGCCGAACTCGGAATCGACCGTCGACAGCGCGGCTTCCGCGGCTTCCTCGGCTTCTTCCTCGGTCGACGTGGCCGTCGTGTTGCCCTGGATCAGCAGCGTCGCGGCGTCGGGCGCCTGCTCGTACACGGCGATGCCCATGTCGTTGAGCATGGAGACGATGGCTTCGAGGATTTCCTCGCTGACCAGCTTCTCGGGCAAGTGGTCGTTGATTTCCTGGTGCGTCAGGAAACCGCGCGTCTTGCCCATCTTGATGAGGGTCTTCAGCTCGGTGCGGCGCTTGAGGGCTTCCTCTTCGGTCAGCGCGGTTTCTTCCAGGCCGAACTCGCGCATCAGCGCGCGCTCCTTGGCGCGGCTGACCTTCATGCGCAGCGGCTTGGCCTTGACGGTCTCTTCCTCGACCGCAGCGACCTCTTCGACGGCCTCCGGCTCCTCGCCCTCGATCTCCGCGTCGATGTCGGAGAAGTCCTCTTCGTCCTCGGCTTCCTTCTTGCCGCCGGCCTTCTTGGACTCGGTTTCCGCCTTGGGCTTGCGGCCGCGCTTGGGCTTGTCCTCTTCGCTGGTGGCCTTGGCCGCCTTGGCTGCCGGCTTGGCCGCAGCCTTCGCGGTCTTGGCCGGCGCCTCGGCGGCAGCCTTCACGGCCGTCTTCTTCTTGAGCTCTTCAGCAGCAGGAGCGGGGCTGGCCTTGGTCGCGGTCTTCTTGGCGGTCATGCAGGTCCTTCGAGGGGTTTGCGCGGGTCAATTCAGAAATGCAGCAGCCACCGCGGCCGGCCCGGGCTCGGCGTCAGACCGGCGGGGCAGGGGGCGGTGGCTTTCATCGCCAGGTATCACCCGAAACTCGAATGAGGGACCCAGGCGTGGCGCGAACAAGCTGGCGTGATCGTTTGGTATGCAGAGCTGGCGGATAGGGTGGCCATCAAAACCCTGTACGGGTTGCCCAGTGTCGCTGGGTGGCCGGGTCCGGCATCTCTCTGCCGTCACTCTTGTTGACGCGCGCGGAAAACGAAAGATTATCTGCGAAATTTATTGCCAGTTCAACTGGTCGGCCGTTATCCGGGCGAAACGCCGTGTCTGGCGCGCAATTGCGCCATCAGTTCCAACGCCTGCCGACGGTCTTCATCGGTGACGCTGCCGCTCGAGGCCGAGGCCTGCGTGCCCTGGCGAAGCAGGCGCAGCGCGTCGACTGCGATCGCCAGGTCCCCGGCAGGGTTCTGTTCTTCGACGCCCAGTTCCTGGGTCGGCCGCGAAAGCTTGGCGGCGCTGCCGTCGAGTCCATCCGCGCGCAAGGCCGCCTCGATGATTGCCCATGGACTCGCCCCATGGTTGAGCAGATACCGCTCCAGCCACTGGATGAGCTGACCCTGCGTGCCCGGCAATTCATGCAGCAGCGCACGATCCTCGTCGGCCAGCGTGTCCCACAGCTCGCTGTGAAGCAGCAGCAGTCGGGTCGCGCTGTCCGCATGGTTGGTGGGCGTTGCGCGCGGGCCGGCGGGGCGGGGTGGTTCTTCGCGGCGCTTGCCCTTCCAGTCGCCTTTGGGCTTCCATTCGCCCTTGGGCTGCCAGCGCGGCTTCTCGGCCGCCGGCGCCGAGGCGGGCGAAGCGGCCGTCTGGACAGCCGCCTCACCCGTCCACATCGCCTGCAGCTCGGTCTCCGGCAGCTGCCCCTGCCGTGCCAGCTCGCCAAGCAACTGGCGACGCAGCAGGCTGTCGGGCAGCAGGTTCCACAGCGGGTGAGCCTGCTTGAGCATGCGGGCGCGGCCTTCGGGCGTGCCGAGGTCGCAGCCGTCGGCGGCCACGGTGCTGAGCTGGCGTGACAGCGGCACGGCGCCCTCCACGCAGCGTTCGAAGGCTTCAGCGCCGAGGTCGCGCACGTAGGAGTCCGGGTCGTGCTCGGTCGGCAGGAACAGGAACTTGACCGTGCGCGTCTCGGTCGCGTGGGGCAGCGCGGCCTCGAGCGCGCGCACGGCGGCGCGACGGCCGGCGGCGTCGCCATCGAAGCTGAAGACCACCGACTCGGTGAAGCGGAACAGCTTGTGAACATGCTCGGCCGTGCAGGCCGTGCCCAGCGTCGCCACCGCGTTGCCGAAGCCGTGCTGGGCCAGCGCCACGACGTCCATATAGCCCTCGACAACCAGCGCATAGCCGCGCTGTCGCAGGCCGGTGCGTGCCTCGTACAGACCGTAGAGCTCGCGGCCCTTGCTGAAGACCGGCGTCTCGGGCGAGTTCAGATATTTGGGCTCGCCCTTGTCCAGCACGCGGCCGCCGAAGCCGATGACCTCGCCCTGCACGTTGCGGATCGGGAACATGATCCGGTCGCGGAAGCGGTCATATCTTTTCGCCCCTCGGCCGCCGGGTACGTCGGCCGATCCCCCAAGGGGATGCGGGCCGGCTTGGGGCGGCCCGGCGCTCGGCCCCCGTTTCGCGTCCTCGGCGTCGGGCGTGATGACGAGGCCGGATTCAACCAGCTGCGGGTCGTCATAGGCCGGGAAGCCACTGGCCAGCGAGCGCCAGCCTTCGGGTGAGTAGCCCAGCCCGAACTGCGCGGCGATCTGGCCCGTGAGGCCGCGGCCCTTCAGGTAGGTGACGGCGCGCGGCGACTTGCGCAACTGCGCCTTGTAGAAATCGGCGGCACGCGCGAGCACGTCGGTGAGGCTCTGCTGCCTGTCCCTCTCGGCCTTGGCGCGCTCCCGCTGCTCGGGGCTGCGTTCATCCTGGGGCACCACCATGCCGACCTGCTGGGCCAGGTCTTCCACCGCCTCGACGAAGGTGGCGGCCGTGTGCTCCATCAGGAAGCCGATGGCATTGCCGTGCACGCCGCAGCCGAAGCAGTGATAGGTCTGGCGGCTCGGGCTGACGATGAAGCTGGGCGATTTTTCGCCGTGGAAAGGGCACAGGCCCTTGTGGTTGATGCCGGCCTTCTTCAGTTCGACATGGCGGCCGACCACCTCGACGACGTCGACGCGGGCCAGCAGATCCTGGATGAAGCCTTGGGGAATCACCCCGTGAGTTTAAGGATTCAGCGGCGCGGCCGCCCGCGCCTGGCTTGCCCAGTCGCCTTTGGCGAAGGTTTCCATCCAGCCGGTCAGTGCCATCGGGTGCATGGCGGCGGCGATGCCGTTGCCCTGGCCGAGGCGGCAGCCCAGCCGCAGCAGCTCGCGGGCGTGGGCGCGGCTCTCGACGCCCTTTGCCAGCACATTGCAGCCGATGTTGCGGGCCAGGCCGATGACGCCTTCCACCAGGGACAGGTCCTGCGCGTCGCCCAGCATGCCCTGCACATAGCCGCGGTCCAGCTTGAGCGTGTCGACCGAGAGCCGCTTCAGCGACGACAGCTTGGAATACCCGGCGCCGAAGTCATCCAGCGCGATGCCGATGCCCAGAGCCACGCAACGCTGGATGAGGGCCTGGGTGGCGGCCGTCTCGGCCAGCGCGTCGGACTCCAGCACGTCCAGATGCAGCAGATGGGCCACCTCGGGCGGCTGCCGCTGGATGAGCTCCTGCAGGCGCTGGGGGAAATCGGGGCGCCTCAGCTGGCGGGCACCCACGTTGACGCTGACCGGCAGACCGCGGCCGTCATTGAGGCCAGCGCGCGTCCAGGCCGCCATCTGCGCCAGTGCGCGTTCGATCACCCAGTCGCCGATCTGGATGGCCAGGCCCGTCGTCTCGCTCAGGGGCAGGAAGTGAGCCGGCGTCAGCAGGCCGCGCTCGGGGTGCTGCCACCGCAGCAAGGCCTCGACGCCCATGACCTGACCGGTGCGCAGGTCGATCTGCGGCTGGTAGTGCAGCAGCAGCTCGTCGCTGTCCAGCGCCTTCTGCAGGCGAGCCAGTGCGATCAGGCCGGCCTCGTCGCGCTGGTCCAGCATCGGATCGTGGAACTGCACCCGGCCGCGGCCGGCGTGCTTGGCGCGGTAGAGGGCGTGGCCGGCGTGGCGAAGCAGCGTCTCCGGATCGGCGTCGTCCAGGGGATACAGCGTGGCGCCCATGCTGGCGCCGATCTCGAGCGCGAGGCCGTCGCCGATGCGGCTCTCGCGGATGGCGACCGGCGTGGACAACAGGCCCAGCAGCCGGTCGACGGCGCGCTGGGCTTCCTCGGGCGTCTGCACCCGCAGCAGCACGGCGAACTCGTCGCCATGCAGGCGTGCGAGCTGGTCGGCGGTGTCGGGCCAGGCCCCGCGTGCGCCGCGCAGCGTGGCCTGCAGCCGGGCGCTGAGCTGCAGCAGCACGGCGTCGGCGACCAGTTGGCCGTGTTCGGCGTTGACGTGGCCGAAGTCGTCCAGGTCGATCACGCCGATGACCAGCTTGAAGCCGTCGCGGTTGGCGGCCGACATGGCGTGCGGCAGCAGGCGCATGAATTCGTCGCGGTTGGGCAGGCCCGTGGCCACGTCATAGCGCAGGCTGCGGCGCAGCAGCTCCTGCTGGCGCAGCGTCTCGCCGAGGTCGGTCAGGCTCAGCAGCCGCCAGCGCGGCTTGGCGCCATCGGCTTCCGGAACGGGGCTGAGGCGCGCGGCGAAGACGTGACGCCCGCCGTCGTCCAGTTCGGCCTGCAGTTGGCCGCTCCAGCTCTCGCCCGAATTTAGGCGCGCCTGCATGGCGGCCGGGTCGTGCCCGCTGCGCTGCAGATTGGCCAGGCTCAATGGCGCGGCGGGCCGGCCCATCAGGGATTCGCGTGATGCGTGCAGCAGATCGCAGCAGGCCGGATTGACCTCGACGATGCGCCACTGCAGGTCCACCACGGCCAGCCCTTCAGCCGCCTGCTGGAAGAGCGTGGCGGACATCCGCTCGCGCTCCTCGGCCATGTGGCGCCAGCTGACGTCGGCGAGCGTCATGATGAGGTTGCGCGCCCGGCCGCGGCGGTCGCGCTGGGGCACGTGGGCCTGCAGTTCGTGCCAGCGCCAATCGCCGCCGTCAGCGGCCAGGCGCAGCGTCAGGCCGATGCGGTCTTCGCCGGCCGTGTGCAGCAGCTCGCGCAGTGAACGACGCACCGGCTCCCGGTCACGCGGGTGGGCGGCGCGGATCCAGTCCAGCGGCGCGCTGCCGGCTTTGGAGCCGGGGTCGGCCGGGGTCGTCAGCGCCAGCCAGCGCGCCGAGGCGTGCCGCCGGCCCTCGGGAAGGCGCCACTCCGCCAGTGCCAGGCCCTGGGCATCCAGCGCGCCGCGCCAGCCGTCGCGATCGCGGATCTGATGCTGGCTCAACACGATGATCGCCAGCGGCAGCACGGCCAGCAGCGCCCCGACGGCAAAGGCGGCCCAGGCGGCATATGCGCCGTAGACACCGTAGGCCGGCAGCCCGGCCATGGCCCCCAGGGCCCAGATGGCAAGCAGGGCGGTGCCCAGGCGCGCGTTGTTGCGCGGCGAGGCCTGCAGCGCATGCAGACACAACAGCACGTGGGGAACGAGCACGAGCACGCCCGACTGCGCCAGCCACCCGAGTGCCGCCTGGCTGGCCAGGGCGGCGCAGGCCAGGGCCGGGCCGGTCCAGCGGCCACTGCGGCGGGGGCGCTGCGCGCCGGCCTGCAGCGCGGTGCCCGTGCTCAGCAGCGCCAGTGCCCAGCAGCCCGCGAGCGCCAGCCCGGCGGCGACGGCGGTGCGCGTTGCCAGGCCCGCTGCCAACATGGCGCCCGTGGCCAGAAGGCCGCCCAGCAGCGGTGCCGCAAGGCCCGCCAGCAGCGCGAAGCAGGCCATCTCACGCCGGTTTGCCAGGCGGCCGGTCAGGCCGGCACGGCGCCTGGGTGATGCCGTTGGTG
>SEEY01001051.1 GCA_004211235.1 Rubrivivax sp. | reverse complement strand
AAGCGGACACCGCGCTCAACACCGGCATGACGGGCTATGAGGCCCTGTCCAACGACGAGCTGGGGCAGCGCTGCGACGTGGCCGTCGTCGTCGGCGGCGACGGCACCATGCTCGGCTTCGCTCGCGACATGGCCCGCCACGGGCTGCCGCTGCTGGGCATCAACCAGGGCCGCCTCGGCTTCATCACCGACATCCCCATCGAACGCTGGCGCGAATCGCTCGCGCCGGTGCTGGCCGGCGACTACGAAGTGGAGCCGCGCGCCATGCTCGAAGGCGCGGTGCTTCGCGACGGCGAGTGCATCTTCTCGGGCCTCGCGCTCAATGACGTCGTCGTCAGCCGCGGCAGCACGGCGGGGATGGTAGAGCTCAAGGTCTCGGTCGGCGACCAGTTCGTGGCCAACATGCGTGCCGACGGGCTGATCGTCGCGTCGCCCACCGGCTCCACGGCCTATTCGTTGTCGGCCGGCGGCCCGCTGCTGCATCCGAGCATCGGCGGCTGGTTGATGGTGCCTATCGCGCCGCACACCCTGTCCAACCGGCCCATCGTGCTGCCCGACACCGGCGAGGTGCGCATGGAGATCGTCGCGGGCCGCGACGCGTCGGTGAACTTCGACATGCAAAGCCTCACTTCCCTGCTGCACGGCGACACCATCACCGTGCAACGCAGCCGGCATCAGGTGAAGTTCCTCCATCCGCAAGGCTGGAGCTACTACGCCACGCTGCGTCGCAAGCTCCGCTGGTATCTCTAGGGCCTGTTGACACTCCCCATGCTGCGGCATCTCAGTCTCAAAGATTTCGTCATCGTTCCGACGCTGGAGCTGGACTTCGAGCCCGGCTTCGCGGTGCTCACCGGCGAGACCGGTGCCGGCAAGTCCATCCTCATCGATGCGCTGCAACTGGCCCTTGGGGGCCGCGGCGACGCGGGCGTGGTGCGCGAGGGCGCGGCGAAGGCCGAGATCACCGCCGAGTTCGACACACCGCCGCAACTGCGCGCGTGGCTGGATGAAGCGGGCTTCGACAGCGAAGAGGCGCTGCTGCTGCGCCGCGTGATCGATGCCGCCGGCAAGAGCCGCGCATGGATCAACGGCGGCTCGGCCACGCTCACCCAGCTGCGCGAGCTGGCCGATCACCTGCTCGACATTCACGGTCAGCACGCCTGGCAGGGCCTCACGCGCCCGGCCGCCGTGCGGCAGCTGCTCGATGCCTTTGCCGGCATCGACACCGCGCCGCTGGCCCGTGCCCATGCGGCCTGGAA
>SEEY01000261.1 GCA_004211235.1 Rubrivivax sp. | reverse complement strand
TCGCTACCCACCTCGAAGCGCCGCGCCAGGTCGCGGACCGCGGGCGCCAGGGCTGCGCATCCGCCAGCGCGAGCTGCCCGCGGTCCGCGACCTGGCGCGGCGCTTCGAGGTGGGTAGCGAGCTGGCGCATCTCATCGAGGAACGCCAGCACGAGATCGCACTGGTACACGAGCTGGTGCAGCAGCACCCCCGGCGCAGCAAGCCCCGCAGCGCCCAACACAAGCAGCGGCTGGCCCGGCTGACCGGCATCGCCCACGTCGTCGGCGGCTTGGCGGGGGCGCTGGCCGGGTTGTTCGGGTGGCGCGGCGGGCGGTCGGCGACGGAGGATGCGGGGCCGACGTCCATTGCCTGAGCGGCTGGCGGGCCAGTGCCTCAGCTGCTCACCAACGGCTGCTTCGGATGCAACCTCGCCATTGCCAGCACGTCCACATAGACGCCATTGCGCAGGCTGTAGGCCGGGTGCCGCCCTTCCAGCTGAAAGCCGTGCCGCTCGTAGAGCCGGATGGCGCGCGCGTTGTCGTGATAGACCGTCAGCTCGATGCGCAGCACCTGCGCCCAGTTGTCGGCGTAGTCGAGCAGGCCGGACATCAGCGCCTGGCCGACGCCCTGGCCGTGCTGGGCCTTGGCCACGGTGATGCCCAGCATCATGGCGTGACGACGGCGCACTGCCGGGCCGACGGGGTGCAGGCCGGCGAGGCCGACGGGCTTGTCGTCGATGCAGGCGGCCAGCACGAGTTCGCTGGAGCCTGCAGCCGGCGAATTCTGGGCGGCGAAGCGCTGCGCCCAGATTTCCTCGCTGGGATAGGGCATCTGCAGCGTGCCGCCGAAGACCTCCGGGTCGGCGAACTGCTCCGCGATGGCCGCGGCGTCAGCGGGCTTGACTCGTCGCAGGGTGAGCTTCATCGGCAAGGCCTCCTTGGCCTTTCAATGTAGCCCGGCGCTCCTCGCGCGGCAGCGGTGCCAGCTTCTCGACAGCGGCGTGGAAGCGCGTCCACTCCCGCCCCTCGCGCTCGAACAACCGCTCGAAGGCGGGCACGAGGTCGCTGTAGGCCGACAGGATCGCGAAGCTGGCGTTGTTGGCGCGCTGGAACCAGGCCTCGTAGCCGGGAGCCTCCTTCGTCGCCCGGGCGCGCAGCTCGGCCAGGACGGCGGCCTTGCCCGCGGCACGCTGCGCGGCCGGGCCGTCGTACACGGCCTGCAGCCTGTCGCGGCCTTCGCGGGCCAGCTTCAGGAAGGCGGCACGCCGTTCACGGCCCGCCTCGAAGGCGGCCAGCGCCTCGGGCTTGTCGCCCAGCCACTGCCGCGCGCCGATCAGCTCCACGGCGCTGGCATAGGCCTCGTTGAAGCCGGTGTCGTCGCTGACGTAGACACGCTGATGGGCCAGCTCGTGAAAGATCATCGCGGCCAGCTCGCCCTCGGCGTAGCGGATGAAGGTGTTGAGCAGCGGGTCGCCACCGAGCAGGCGGCTCCAGCCGAGCGTCGAGTAGGCGGGAATGGCCTGCACCTGCACCTCCCAGCCCTCCACCTTCAGCGCCTCGGCATGGCGCTTGGCGGCGTCGAGATCGAACCAGCCCTGGTAGCCGGCGCAGCCCATGATGGGGTAGCACCAGGTCTTGAGCCCGAAGCCGAACTCGGGCGCGGCGATGACGTTCCAGACCGCGGCCGGGCGCTTCAGGTCGGCGTAGCGGCGGTAGCTGTTGTTCTCGGGCAGGGCCAGGCGGCTGCTGGCGTAGTCGCGCATCTGCTGCGTGAGGCGCAGGCGCTCGGCGAGGTCGGCGGACGTGGCGGGGTCGGCCAGCCAGTCGCTCACCGGTTTTGCTGCGCGCACGATGCCGAGGTGGCCGCTGGCGGCCTGGCTCCAGTGGCCAAGGGCGCTGCAGCCGCCGAGCAACAGCAGCCAAGCAGACAGGAGCAGCCGGCGGATCAAGCCTGTTCCACCTCGACCAGGCAGTCGTAGAAGGTCGGCGCCTCGCCCATGTCCGTCAGGCGCTGGTGCGTGACCTCGTTGACGTTGCTGCCCTGCACGCCCAGCTTGCGCCACCACACGCCCAGGCCGTTGACGACGCCGGGCCGCGCCCGCGGGCTGACCTTGAGCCGAGCGACGTAGCGGCCGCGATCGTTGAAGGCCGCCACGAGCGCGCCATCCGCCAGGCCGCGCGCCGTGGCGTCGCCGGCATGCATCTCGATGACCGGCTCGCCCTCGATGTCGCGCAGGCTCTTCACGTTCACGAAGCTGCTGTTGAGGAAGTTGCGCGCCGGCGGCGAGATCATGGCCAGCGGAAAGCGGGCTGCCAGCTCCGGCGAGCTTTGAGCGCTCTCGTAGTTGGGCACGTAATCGGCCCCGGCAGCCTGCGCGCGGCCGTTCGGCGTGCGGAAGCCCCCTTCGGCAAACGGCGCCTCGGCAATGGGCAGCGGCAGCCAGCCCTGCTCGCGCAGCCGGGCCATGTCGATGTCGGCGGTGAAGGCCTGGGCGGCGAGCTGCTCGTCGCTGTCGGCGAAGCAGGGGTCGGTCAGGCCCATCGCCGCGGCCAGCTCGCGGAAGATCTGCGTGTTGGACTTCGCCTCGCCCAGCGGCGCAATCGCCGGCTGGTTCATCAGCACGTCGGTGTGGCCGTAGGAGGTGTGCACGTCCAGGTGCTCCAGCTGCGTGGTGGCGGGCAGCACGTAGTCGGCGAGGTCGGCCGTGTCCGTCATGAAGTGCTCGAGCACGACGGTGAACAGGTCCTCTCGCTGGAAACCCTTCACCACCTTGGGCGACTCGGGCGCCACCGCGACGGGGTTGCTGTTGTAGACCACCAGCGCCCGGATGGGCGGGTCCGCCTGCAGCAGCGCGTCGCCGATGGTGCTCATGTTGACCATGCGCGGTGTGCGGCCTGCCAGCAGGTCCGGGCGCTCCAGATCCGGGTTCTTGAAGGGCGCGTTCCAGCCCGAGGCGGACAGCAGCATGCCGCCGCTCTCGTGGCGCCAGGCGCCGGTCAGGCAGGGCAGCAGCGCGATCAGGCGCACCGCATTGCCGCCGCCGCGCACGCGCTGCAAGCCGTAGTTCATGCGGATGGCAGCCGGCTTGACGGTGCCGTAGTCACGCGCCAGGCCGCGCACTTCGTCGGCGCTGATGCCGCAGGTCGCAGCCGTGCGCTCCGGCGGCCAGGCGAGTGCCTTCTCGCGCAGCTCATCCCAGCCGTCGACGTAGTTCTCGATGTAGTCGCGGTCCAGCCAGTCGTTGGCGATCAGTTCGTGCATCAGGCCCAGCGCCAGCGCGCCGTCGGTGCCGGGCAGCACGGCGATGTGCTGGTGGCATTTGTCGGCGGTCTCGGTCTTGCGCGGGTCGATGCAGACCAGCTTGGCGCCTTCCCGCTTCGCCTGGTTCGCGTAGGTCCAGAAGTGCAGGTTGGAGGCGATGGAATTGCTGCCCCAGATGATGATCAGCTTCGCACCCGCGAAGTGGCGCGTGTGCATGCCGAGCTTGTGGCCGTAGGTCGCCGCAAGGCCGGCGCCGCCGGCGGAAGCGCAGATGGTGCGGTCCAGCCGCGCGGCGCCGAGCGCGTTCCACAGCCGGCCGGCCATCGCCTCGCCCTGGATCAGGCCCATGGTGCCGGCATAGCTGTAGGGCTGGATGGTCTGCGGGTCCGGAATGGCCTTCAGCCGCGCAGCGATGTCGGCGATGGCCTGGCCCCAGGTCACCTGCACGAAGGCCGGCGCCTCGGTCTTCTTGCTGACGCGCTTGAGCGGATGCAGCACCCGCTCGGGGTGATACGTCCGCTCCGGGTAGCGCGAGACCTTGGTGCACAGCGCGCCATGCGTGTTGGGATGGTCGGCGCGGCCCTGCACCTTGATGACACGCTCGTTCTCAACGGTGACCTGCATCGCGCAGGTGTCAGGGCAGTCGTGGGGGCAGGCGCCGAAGACGGTACGGGTGATCATGACAGTCGCAGTTCAAGCAGAACCGTGATTGTCGCCACCCGCGCCGACTCGCGCCGACTCGCCCTCAAAGCTGGCTCATGCCCCCGTCGACGATGATTTCCGTGCCGACGATGAAGGCGGACTCCGGCGCGCTGAGGTGCAGCACGGTGGAAGCAATTTCCTCCGAGGTGCCGAAGCGGCCCAGCGGCACCTGGCTCTGGATCTGCGCGGCGACGGTCTTCAGCGTCTCGGCATCGAAGCCCAGCTTGCCGTACAGCGGCGTGGTGACCGGGCCGGGGCTGACGACATTGACGCGCGCGCCCTGCGGCAGCAGCTCGGCCGACAGTGTCTTGGCCAGCGAGATCAGCGCGGCCTTGCTGGCGGCGTAGATCGCCGAGTTGGGCATGCCGATGCGGGCGTTGATGGAGCCGTTCAGCACGATGGACGCGCCCTGGGCCAGCACCGGGCGCAGCGCCTGGATCAGGAAGAAGGCGCCCTTGGCATTGGTGTCGAAGGTGCGGTCCCAGAGGTCCTCGCTGGCATCGGCCAGCGAGGCGAACTCGGCGATGCCGGCGTTGACGAAGACGGCGTCCAGCCGGCGGCCGGCGGCGGCGAGCTGCGCGCCCAGGGCCCTGGCGCCGAGCACGTCGGCAGCGTCCAGCGCCACCAGCTCGAAGCCTTCGGCCTCGTGGGGCTTGCCGGGCCGGGCGGTGACGATGACGTGGGCGCCCTCGGCCTTGAAGGCGCGGGCGGCGGCCAGGCCGATGCCGGAGGTGCCGCCGGTGACGAGAACGGTCTTGTGGGTGAAGCGGGACATGATGGATTCCTTGGTGAGTGCGCGGCGGGTTTGCCGTGGACTCGATACTCGGATTGCGCCTCCCTTTTGACGCACGGCCGTGTTGGCCGACTCGTGCAAGGCTTTCGAACATCCCCTCCATGCTCAGCGACGAAGAGATCCAGTTGATGGAAGCCATCGGCGCCAGCGGCAGCCTGTCGCGCGCCGCGGCCAGCCTGGGCAAGGCGCCGTCCACCGTGTCGTACACGCTGCGCCAGATCGAGACCCGCTTCGACGCCCTGCTGTTCGACCGCCGCCGCTACCGGCTGGCCCTGACGCCGGCCGGCGCGCTGCTGGTGCGCGAAGCCATGCGGCTGCGCGACGACATGCAGCGCCTCACACGCCGCGTCACGCAGGTGGCCAAGGGCTGGGAGGACCGGCTGTGGATCGTCACCGACGAGCTGATCGAGTTCGACACGCTGCTGCCGGTCATCCAGGACTTCGACGCGCTGGACTCCGGCGTCAGCCTGCGCCTGACGCACGAAGTGCTGGGCGGCACCTGGGAGGCGCTCGCCGAGGGCCGGGCCGACCTCGTCGTCGGCGCCACCAACGAGCCGCCCGCGCTCGCCGGCCTGCAGTGGCGCGAGCTGGGCCGGATGAGCTGGGTTTACGCGGTCGCGCCGCGGCATCCGCTGGCCAAGGTGAAGGGCGCGTTGACGGCGGAGCAGATGCGCGCCCACCGGGCCGTCGTCGTGGCAGACACCTCGCGCCGCGGCGAAGGCCGCGCCTATGGCCACGGCGCCGGCCAGGCCACGCTCGCCGTGCCCAGCATGGCCGCCAAGATCGACGCGCAGCGCGCTGGCCTCGGCGTGGGCTGGCTGCCCCAGGCGCGGGTGGCCTCGCTGCTCGCGCGCGGCGAGCTGGTCGAGAAGCAGGTCGCCGTGCCACGCGAGCCCAACATGCTCTACGTCGGCTGGAAGGCCGGCGACGGCCGGGCGCTGGCCTGGTGGCTGGAAAAGCTGGGCGAGCCACGGCTGTGCGCGCGGCTCGTGGATGGCGTCGACCGATTTGCCTGAGGCCTGGAAGCGCCGCGCGGGCGCTGGCCTACTTGTCGGCCGGCAGCTGGCTGCGAAAACCGATGGCAAAGCGGTTCCACGCATTGATCGTCGTGATCGCCAGCGTCAGGTTCACGAGCTCGGCATCGCTGAACTCGGCCTTGGCGAAGGCGTAGTCGGCGTCGCTGGCATGGCCTTCGGTGATCAGCGTCAGCGCCTCCGTCCAGGCCAGCGCCGCCTGCTCGCGCGGCGTGAAGAGCGTCGTCTCGCGCCAGGCCGGCAGCACGTGCAGGCGCCGCTCGCTTTCGCCGGCCTTGCGCGAGACGACGCTCTTCACGCCG
>SEEY01000260.1 GCA_004211235.1 Rubrivivax sp. | reverse complement strand
ACCGCGCATGACCTTGTCGCTCTGGGCGCGGATGCCGGCCAGGATCTGCTGCGGGATGCGAATCAGTTCACCACCGCCGGCCTGGGCCGCGATCTGGATCTCGCAGGCACGCTGCAGCATGAACATCTTCAAAAAGGTATCGGCCGCGCTGTGGCCCAGTGTCAGCAGGCCGTGATTGCGCAGCATCATCAGCGAAGCCTTGCCGAGGTCGGCGACAAGGCGCAGCTTCTCTTCCGGATTCAGCGCCACGCCTTCGTAGTCGTGATAGCTGAGCGATGCCAGCGGGAACAGGCTGTGCTGCGAGATCGGCAGCAGGCCTTCGCGCTGCGTGCTGACCGCCACGCCCGCCACCGTGTGCAGGTGCATGACGAACTTCGCGTCCTCGCGTGCCTCGTGCACGGCGCTGTGGATGATGAAGCCGGCCGGGTTGACGTTGTAGTCGCTGGGCGCGACCTTCTCTCCGGCCTGGTCGACCTTCACCAGGCTGCTGGCCGTGATCTCCTCGAACATCATCCCGTAGGGGTTGATGAGGAAGTGATGCTCGGGCCCGGGCACGCGGGCGGAGATGTGGGTGAAGATGAGGTCGTCCCAGCCGTGCAGGGCCGCGAGGCGATAAAGCGCTGCGAGGTCGCAGCGGACGGCCCATTCCTCGGGGGCGCAGTTTGGCGTTTGGCTCAAGGGTGTCTCCTCGTGAAAAGGGTCGATCCAGCATAGCGCCGACAATTGCGGGCTGTTGTCACCTCCGTTCCCATGCTGATTGCCGATCTCCGCCAGCGCCTGCGCGCGCTGGGCGCCAACCCCGACCATGAAAGCCGCGTGCTGCGCCACTGGGTGCGGGCGCTGCCACTGGAGGGCGGCAAGCGACCGTTGCAGGGCTTCCTGCCCAAGGCCGTCATCGAGGCGCTGCCGGCACTGATGGCCGAGCTTGAAGGGCAGCTCACGCTGAGAAGCGAACACGCCGGCGGCGATGGCCAATCGGCGCGGCTGCTGCTGGGCCTGAACGACGGCCAGACCGTGGAGACCGTGCTGCTGCCGCGCGACGGCGTCTGCGTGTCCAGCCAGGTGGGCTGCGCGGTGGGTTGCCGCTTCTGCATGACCGGCGTGGACGGCCTGATCCGCCAGGTCGGCAGCGCCGAGATCGTGGCCCAGGTGGTGCTGGCGCGGCGCAAGAACGCGCGGTTGAAGAAGGTCGTCTTCATGGGCATGGGCGAGCCCTCGCACAACCTCGCCAACGTGCTGGACGCCATCACGCTGCTGGGTCGAGAGGGCGGCTTTGCGCACAAGCAGCTGGTGTTCTCGACGGTGGGCGACGAGCGCGCCTTCGAGGCGCTGAACGCCGCCGAGGTGAAGCCGGCGCTGGCACTGAGCCTGCACACGGCAGACGCCGCCAAGCGCGCCGACCTGCTGCCGCGCGCGCCGCGGCTGACGCCCGAACAGCTCGTCGACGCCGCCGACGCCTACGGCCGCGCCAGCGGTTATCCCGTGCAGTACCAGTGGACGCTGCTGGACGGCGTCAACGACGGGCCGGACGAACTCGACGGCATCGTGCGCCTGCTCAAGGGCCGCTACGGGCTGCTGAACATGATCCCGTTCAACACGGCGGAGGGCCTGCCCTTCGCCCGGCCGAGCTGGGAGCGGGCGCGGGCCATTGCCGCCGAACTGAGCGCACGGGGCGTGCTGACCAAGCTGCGCGACTCGGCCGGCCAGGACGTGGACGGCGGCTGCGGCCAGCTGCGCGCCCGTGAGGCTGTGGGGCGCCCGGCCCGCGTGGTGAGGATTCACGCCTGACATAGGCAAACCCGACCCGATCCGCAGCCTGCGCCAAGCAGAATGCGCAACGCCGCGCGCAGACGGCGCCCACACTGGAAGAGACATGACTCAGCTTCAGACGCTGGCCGCCCGGGCCCGTTTTCTCACCCTCGCCGCGGCGGCAGCGCTGTGCCTGCAGGCCGGCGCCGCGACGACCGTCAACAAGTTCGAACCCACGGCCCAGCTCGGCGGCAGCGCGCTTCAACTCAATGGCAAGGGCACGCGCGTGCGGCTGGTGTTCAAGGCCTACGACATGGCGCTGTACACCGCCAAGCGCGCCACCACGACGGCCGAGCTGTTCGCACTGCCCGGCCCCAAGCGCCTGCAGTTCACGGCTCTGCGTGAACTGCCCGGCACGGACCTCGGCCGGCTCTTCATGCGCGGCATCAGCGACAACACGCCCGCCGCGCAGCTGACCCGCCACACGCTGTCCACCACGCGCCTCATCGAGATCTTCTCGGGCAAGCCCAAGCTCAAGCCCGGCGACACCTTCGCGATGGACTTCATCCCCGGCAAGGGCACGCAGTTCTACATCTCCGGCCAGGCCCAGGGCGAGCCGGTCGGCGACGACGAGTTCTTCACGCTGGTGCTGCGCATCTGGTTCGGCGACTCGCCGGCCGACACGCAGCTGCGCGACGCGCTGCTGGACGGCGGCAAGGACTAACCCCACGAGCGCCGCGGCCTCACAGCGCGGCGGCCTCGGCATCCAGGCGCGAATGCTTGCGGGTGTCGCGCATCAGCAGGTAGACGAGCAGCGAGCAGGCGATCACGGCCGTGGCGTACCAGTAGAAGCCGCTCTCCATGCCCTGCTTCTTGAACCACAGCGCGATGTATTCGGCGCTGCCGCCGAACACCGACACGGCGATGGCATAGGGCACGCCCACGCCGGTGGCGCGAATCGCAGCCGGGAACAGCTCGGCCTTCACGACCGCGTTGATGGACGTGTAGCCGCTGACGATCAGCCAGGCGCAGGCGATCAGGCCGAAGGCCTGCCACGGCCCCTGCGCATGCTGCAGCGCCGTCAGCAGCGGCACGGTGCAGAGGGTGCCGAGCACCGCGAAGCCCAGCAGCAGCGGCTTGCGGCCGATGCGGTCTGACAGTGCGCCGTAAAGCGGCTGCAGCAGCGCCGCGAACACCAGACTGCCGGCAGAAACGGCGGTGGTCTGCGCGTCCGTCAGGCCGACCGACAGCTTCAGGAACTTCTGCATGTAGGTCGTGTACACGTAGAAGGCGAGCGTGCCGCCCATCGTCAGGCCGATGACGATCAGGCACTCGCGCGGATGCTGCAGGAGCAACCTGAAGCCGCCCATGCGGTCCTTGCTGCCCTGGTGGCGCTTTCGGACGGCCTCGAAGGCATGGGTCTCGGGCAGGTCGCGCCGCATGATCAGCGCGACGATGGCCAGCAGCGCGCCGATGAAGAACGGGATGCGCCAGCCCCAGGCCCGCAATTGGTCGGCATCGAGCAGCAAGTTCTGCAGCACCAGCAGCACCACCAGCGCCGTCAGCTGGCCGCCGATCAGCGTCACGTACTGGAAGCTGGAATAGAAGCCCCGGTGGCTGGACGTGGCCATCTCGGACAGATAGGTGGCACTGGAGCCGTATTCGCCCCCTAGGCTCAAGCCCTGCAGCAGCCGGGCGATCAGCAGGATGGCCGGCGCCCAGGCACCCACCATGGCGTAGGTGGGCGAGCAGGCAATCAGCAGCGAGCCGCCGCACATCAGCAGCACCGAGGTCATCAGCGCCAGGCGCCGGCCGCGGCGGTCGCCGATGTAGCCGAACAGCAGGCCGCCGACGGGCCGGATGAAGAAGCCCAAAGCGAAGATGGCCGCGGTGGACATCGACTGCGCCACCGGGTCCGACGACGGAAAGAACGCCGACGAGAAGTAGAGCGAGAAGGCGGCGTAGCAGTAGAAGTCATACCACTCGACCAGGTTGCCGACGGAGCCGACGAAGATGGCCTTGACGCGCTTGAACTCGATGGGGTCGGGCGCCCGGGCAGGGGCGGTGGACGTGATGGACATGGCGGCCTCCAGGTGACCGCAAAACGGAGCAGACGGCGTGCCTGCCGGTAGCGCTGGGCGCACCCGCGCGAGGTCAATCCGGTTCCGTGAGCGAGGCGGCCATGTCGCGCCGCTGGTGCAGCAGCCGCCACACATCCAGGTGGGTCTCGCGCTGCACGTAGAACAGCAGATAGGGATGAGTACGCAGAGCCCAGCTGCGCAGGCCGGGAATGGCCAGCTCGTGCGCATACCTCGTCGACCCGATCCCCGGCTCGCGGGCGATCTGCTGCTGCGCGAGTTCCAGCGCATCAATGAAGCTCAAGGCCGCGTCGGCCGCGCCCTCGTTGAACAGATGATCGAGCGCCTGCTCGACATCCTCCAGCGCCAGCGCCCGCAGGACGACCGGCAGGGTCACTTGCGTTTGCGCGTCTGGACTCGCTGGCGCAGGTCCGCGAAGAAGGCCGGCGTCATCTCGGCCGCTGGGGACGATTGAGCCCCGGCCAACAGCAGCGCCCGCAGCGCTTCACGATCCTGGTCACGGCGGATCAGGTCGCGGACGTACTCGCTGCTGCTGCCATAGCCCTTCTCGTTGACCCGCTCTTCGACGAAGGCGCGCATCGGCTCGGGCAACGAGATGTTCATGGTGCTCATGCCACAAGCCTAGCGATGTTGGCAAAAATTGGCAAGCCGTCAGCGACGGCCTTGCACCCACTCCATCACCAGCTCCCGCAGCACCGGCAGCGGCACCTGCCCCGACGTCAGCACGACGCGGTGGAAGCCCTTGACGTCGAACTTCGGCCCGAGGGCGGCTGCAGCCTCGGCGCGCAGCTTGGTGATCTCCAGCTGGCCGATCTTGTAGCCCAGCGCCTGGCCCGGCCAGACGATGTAGCGCTCCACCTCCGAGATCACGTCGCTCTCGGCCATGGAGGAGTTGTCGAGCATGTACTGGATCGCCTGCTCGCGCGTCCAGCCCTTGTGGTGCAGGCCGGTGTCGACCACGAGGCGCATCGCGCGCAGTTGCTCGTCGGAGAGGCGGCCGTACCACTGGTAGGGGTCGGTGAAGAGGCCCAGCTCCTTGCCCAGGCTCTCGGCATACAGCGCCCAGCCTTCGACATAGGCCGTGTAGTGGCTGCCGAAGCGGCGGAACTTGGGCAGGGTCTGGTCTTCCTGCGCGATGGAGATCTGGAAGTGATGGCCGGGCGAAGCCTCGTGCAGCGACAGCGTCTCCATGCCGAAGATGGGCTGGGCCTTCAGGTTGAAGGTGTTGACGTAGAACACGCCGGGCCGCGAGCCGTCGGCCGCGGGCTCCTGGTAGGACGCACCCGCCGCGCTCTCGGCGCGGAAGGCCTCGACCTCGCGGACCTCGTAGTCGGCCTTGGGCGCGATGTCGAAGAGCTTGGGGCTAAGGCCGTTGATCTTCTTCTGCAGCTCGCGGTAGCCGGCCAGCAGTTCCTCGGGCTTGCTGTAGTAGTACTTCGGGTCGTCGTTCAGGTGCTTGAAGAAGGCCTTCAGGTCACCCTGGAAACCGACCTGCTGCCGGACCGCCTCCATCTCGCCGAGGATGCGCGCCACCTCCTTCAGGCCGATGTCGTGGATCTCGTCCGGCGTCAGCGCCACGGTGGTCGACTGGCGCACGCGGTAGGCGTACCAGGCCTTGCCGTCGGGCAGTGCCGACCAGGCCGTGCTGGTACGCGCCTTGGGCGTGTACTCGTCACGCACGAAGGCCAGCAGGCGGCCGTAGGCGGGCAGCACCTGCTCGCTCAGCAGCTTGCGCATGGCGGCGGTGATGCGCTCGCGGTCGGCCGCCGGCACGGCTTCGGGGAAGTCCTTGATCGGGCCCCAGAACAGGCTCTTCTCCGGGTCCGTCACGGCCAGCGCCGTCAGCTGCGGCAGCACCTTCTCCATCACCGCCCGCGGCTGGGTCACACCGGCCTTGAGGCCGTCGCGCATGTTGCCGATGGTGCCGTCGAACAGCGGCGGGGACTTGGCCAGCCGGGCCAGCCAGTCGTCGTAGTCCTTGACCGTCTTGAAGGGCTGGATGGACTGGCCCGTGCCCATCTGCGCCAGGAAGCTCGGCAGGCCGCCGATCTGGCTGATCGGCTGCATCCACTCGGGGAAGCGGTCACCCGCCAGGTCCTGCTCCAGGTCGAGCTTGAGGATGCTGTAGGAGACGCGGTCCTTGGGGTCGAGCCTGCTCTTGCTGAAACTCTTGAGCGCCTTGAGCTGGGCCTGCGTGTCCCTTCTTGCCTGGGCACGCCAGGC
>SEEY01001050.1 GCA_004211235.1 Rubrivivax sp. | reverse complement strand
GTGCTGCACCGCGCGGATGCGCCGCTGGCGTCCGGCCGCAGCGATCTGCTGCTCAAGCTCAAGCCGCTGGCGGACGCTGAAGCGGTTGTCGTCGGCCACGAACCGGGCAAAGGCCGGCTCGCCGGCCAGCTCGGCGCGCTGGAATTGCAGACGCCCGACGGCGTGCGCTTCAAGCTGGGTACCGGCTTCAGCGACGCCCAGCGGCGCGACCCGCCGGCCGTCGGCGCGACGGTGACCTACCGCTATCGCGACCTGACGCCGTCGGGCAAGCCGCGCTTTGCAAGCTTCGTCCGCGTCGCGGACGAGTTCTGAGCGATCAGCCTTCCAGCTTCGGCAGCCCGCCGCCGGCCAGCAGGCCCGTGCCGGTGTAGATGCCCAGCTTGGCGCGCGTGTCGGTGATGTCTAGATTGCGCATGGTCAGCTGGCCGATGCGGTCGGCGGGGCTGAAGGGCGCGTCCTCGACCTTTTCCATCGACAGGCGCTCGGGCGCGTAGGTGAGGTTGGGGCTCTGCGTGTCCAGCAGCGAATAGTCGTTGCCGCGGCGCAGTTCCAGGGCCACTTCACCGGTGACGGCGCGGGCGATCCAGCGCTGGGCGGCTTCGCGCAGCATGATGGCCTGCGGGTCGAACCACCGGCCCTGGTAGAGCAGCCGGCCGAGCTTGCGACCGTTGTCGCGGTACTGCTCGATGGTGTCTTCGTTGTGGATGCCGGTGACGAGGCGCTCATAGGCGATGTGCAGCAGCGCCAGGCCCGGGGCCTCGTAGATGCCGCGGCTCTTGGCCTCGATGATGCGGTTCTCGATCTGGTCGCTCATGCCCAGGCCGTGGCGGCCACCGATGACGTTGGCCTCGGCCAGCAGCGCCACCGGGTCGCGGAACTCGACGCCGTTCAGCGCCACGGGCATGCCTTCCTCGAACCGCACCGACACCGTCTCAGCCTTGACGACGACATCCTCGCGCCAGAACGCCACGCCCATGATGGGGTTGACGATCTTGATGCCGGTGTTGAGGTGCTCCAGGTCCTTGGCCTCGTGGGTGGCGCCCAGCATGTTGGAGTCGGTCGAGTAGGCCTTCTCGGCGCTCATCTTGTAGGCGAAGCCCTTCTCGGTCATGAAGGCCGACATCTCGGCGCGGCCACCCAGCTCGTCGATGAAGGTCTGGTCCAGCCAGGGCTTGTAGATCTTCAGCGCCGGGTTGGTCAGCAGGCCGTAGCGGTAGAAGCGCTCGATGTCGTTGCCCTTGAAGGTGCTGCCGTC
>SEEY01000259.1 GCA_004211235.1 Rubrivivax sp. | reverse complement strand
CCGTGGCACCCCAGGCGGCGCTGGCCGGGCCGAAGCCGCCCTGCAGCGCCGACCGCGCGAGCGCCGGCAGCGTGAAGCCGGCCGCCGCGCTGCCCAGCAGCACCGGCACCTGGCTGGCGGCAATCATCAGGGTCGCGCCGTTCTCGAAGCCGCGCAGCGCCGGCACCGACAGCAGGCTGGACAACGCATCCAGCCGCAGCAGCGCCGCCAGTGCCAGCAACAGGCCCACCTCCGCCGCCAGCACCAAAGCGCCGGCCTCGGCCGTGACGCCCGGCGGCAGCCCGCCCAGCGCCTGGGCAATCATGAGCGCCAGCACGGCCACCGGCCCCAGGCCCAGCACCGGGCTGGAGCCGAGCGCCGCGTAGGCCAGCAGCGGCAGCAGGCTGGCGTACAGCCCCACCTGCGGCGGCAGGCCGGCGAGCATCGCGTAGGCCAGGCTCTGCGGTATCAACAGCACGGCGACGACGGCGCCCGCCATGAGGTCGGCGCGCCAGGTGCTGGTCATGTCAGTTTTCCACGGCGCTGCGAGGCACCCTCAGTTGCTGAAACGGACGTCTTCCGGGCCGAGCGCCGGGCCGCCCACGCTCCGGCACGGCGAGTCCTGAGCACTTGTCGTGCCTGCCGAAGAACAGCCACTCTGCCGGCTGCGCGGCCTGCAAGGCCGGCCAAGGTACTCCTTGGACGAGGGGCTCCATCTCTAGCGGTCCACCTTGATGCCGGACAGCTCCACCACGCGGGCCCACTTGGTGGTCTCGGCCGACATCAGCGCCGCGAACTCGGGCGCGGCGCGGCCCTGCACCACCATGCCGCGCGCGGTCAGCCGGTCACGCAGCGCCGGGTTCGCCAGCGCCGCGACCGTTTCGCGCTGCAGCCGCGCCAGCGGCTCCGCGGCCAGGCTGGCAGGCGCGAACAGACCGAGCCAGGCGCTGGCCTCGTAGCCCCGCAGCGCCGGCCCGCCGGCCTCCTCCATCGTGGGCAGCTCCGGCACGCTGGTGCTGCGCCGGGCGCTCGTGACGGCCAGCGCCAGCAGCTTGCCCGCGCGGATCAGCGGCAGCGAGGCCGGCAGCGAATCGAACATCAGGTCCATGTTGCCGGCGATGACGTCCTGCTGCGCTGACGCGGTGCTGCGGTAGGGGAAGTGCAGCATGTAGGTCTGGGTCAGGCGCTTGAACAGCTCGCCCGCCAGATGAGTCGGCGAGCCGTTGCCGCCCGAGGCGATGTGCAGCCGGCCCGGCTGCGCGGTGGCCGCGAGCACCAGGTCGGCCAGGCGGCGGATGCCCAGCGCCTGCGCGACGGCCGGGTTGACCACGAGCACCAGCGGCACCGTCGCCACCAGGGCGATGGGGGCGAAGTCCTTCACCGGGTCGTAGGGCAGGCGATGCGACAGCAGCGGGTTGATGACGTGGGTGCCGACGCTGCCCATCAGCAGGGTGTGGCCGTCCGTGGCGCTGGCCACCTCCGCGCTGCCAATGTTGCCATCGGCGCCCGGCCGATTGTCGACGACGACCGGCTGGCCCAGGCTCCTCTGCAGCTCCGGCGCCAGCAGCCGCGCGGCGATGTCGGCCGCGCCACCGGGTGCATACGGCACGACGACGCGCAGCGGCCGGCCGGGCGCGGCAGGTTGCGCCCGCGCGCCCGCGCCGGCCAGGCAGAGGAGCAGGCCGCGGCGCTTCATGAGGCAGGCCCCTTCAGCACGTTGAGCCTGACCTGGCCATGCAGGCAGGCGGAATCGAAGTCCTGCAGGATGGCGGCCAGCGTGTCGGCGTCGGGAGCCTCGACGGCGGCGATGCCGACGCCGCGGTTGCGCCCCTCGGCCTTGGCCTTGTAGAGCACCATGTCGGCCCAGTTGACCGCCTGCTCCCAGTGCAGGCGCAGCGCCGCACCGGCGCCGCCAGAGCCTCCGAGCGGGAAGCTGGCGAAGCCGATGGACGCCGTGACGCGCAGCGGCCCCTCGCCCGTCTTGATGGCTTCGCCGCCGACGCCGTTGAGCACGCGGGCGGCCATCTGGGTGAGGTCATCCCCGGGCAGCTCGGGCGCGAAGACGAGGAACTCCTCGCCGCCCCAGCGCACGACGAGGTCGCTGGCGCGCACCGCGGCACGGATGCGGCGGCCGACTTCCAGGATGACGGCATCCCCGGCCGCATGGCCGTGCCGGTCGTTCACGTTCTTGAAGTGGTCGATATCGATCATCAGCAATGCGCCGCGGAAGCTCTCCACGCCGGACTCGCGTGCGCGCTGGTCCATGACGGCGAGGAAGTGTCGGCGATTGGAGAGGTCGGTCAGCGGATCGCGCTCGCTCTGCGTGCGCAGCAGGTGCTGGCTGGCCGTGAGCTGCGCCTGGGCCCGGCGCATGCGCACGAGCGTGACGCCGATCAGGGCGATGGACAGCAGCAGCAGCGCGCCCACGGCCAGGCCCGCCTGCTGCGCCAGGCGCCGGTTCTCGAGCTGCCGGTCCTTGAGCTCGCCATCGCGCGCCAGCAGCTCCAGGTCGCGCTGCCGGCCGGCGCTGTCGTACTTGCGGCGCAAGCCCTCCAGCGCGCTGGCGCGGTTGTGCTCGTTGGCGCGCGCGTTCAGCTCGCGTTCGCGGTGGATGGCGGCCAGCGCCTCCTTGTGCTGGCCGGCGTCGGCCCAGGTGTCGGCCAGCTCACGCAGCTCGCGGGCGCGCGGCACGAGGTCGGCGGGGTCGACGGAGATCTCGGCCACCCGCGCCAGCTCCTGGCGGGCGGCATCGAACTGGCGCAGCTTGATGTGCACGACAGCCAGGTTGTGGTGCAGGCTGCGCTCGTAGAGGCGGTCCTGGAAGCGCTGCAGCACCGGCAGCGCCAGTTTGCCGCTGGCCTGCGCCTCGTGCAGCAGGCCGAGGTGCATGTAGGCGTCGACGAGGTTGGAGCGCATCTGCGCCACCAGATGCGGCGCTTCGGCCTGCTCGGCCAGCTGCAGCGCGGCCTCGAGGGCCACGCGCGAGGCCGGCAGGTCACCAGCACGGCGGGCGACGATGGCCTCCTGGTTGCGCACGCGCGCGGCGGCGACCGGGTCGCCCTGCGCCTCGGCCAGGGCGGCGCGCAGCATGGTGCGGGCCTCGTCCGGCTGGTCCTGCACCTGATGCAAGGCTCCCAGCTGGCCCAGGCTCAGCGCCGACAGGTGGCGATCACCGCCGGCCCGAGCCAGCGCCAGCTCACGGCGCACGCTGGCCTCGGCGGCAATGAAGGCGCCCTGGCCCGACTGCTCGCGCTGCACGAGGCGCAGGGCCTCCCAGGCAGCGCGGAAGTCGCAGCCCATCTCGCGCACGGCACGCGCTTCATCGCCCACCGGGCAGCGCTTCTCCAGGCCGGCGAGCGCGCGCGCCGCCAGCGTGCCCGCCGGGCGGCCGGCGCGTTCCTGGATGAGGGCGCGCAGCAGCCAGCTGCGGTCCAGCCCTTGCGGGCTGGCCATGAGCTGCACGGCGACCGCATCGGCCGCCTCGGTCTGTCCAGACGCCAGCAGCACGCGTCCGCGGGCGAACAGCCAGCCGGCCTCCCGCTCGGGCGAGAGCTGGGCCGGCCAGCGCCGCGCCAGCTCGTCGAGCATGGCGGACGGGTCGTCGAAGGCGCGGTGGGCGACGTTGTTCAGGAAGGCGTCTTCCGTGACCGGGTCGGCGGCCGCCCCGCCAGCCAGGCCGGCCAACAGTGCGAATGCCAAAGCAAGCAGCGCGGCCTTCATGCGGCAGCGGGCCGGACCGGGCCGGTGATGGCGGTGAGCCCGACCTGACCGGCGCTCCAGGCCGCTTCCAGGCGTGACATCAGCTCCACCGCGGTGGGCACGTCGGTGGCGTGGATGCGGTCGACGCCGTAGGCCTTGTTGCGGCCATGCGCCTTGGCGAGGTACATGACGGTGTCGACCAGGTCGATGGCGCGCTCCCACGGCAGCTGCAGGCCGTGCGGCGGTACCGGCAGGCTGGCGAAGCCGATGGACACCGTGATCGGAATGCGCCGGCCTTCGTGGATGACGGGCTCGCTGCCGGCCAGTTCGAGCAGGCGGCGCGCGAGCTGCGCCGCGACGACGCCCTCGCGGGCCCGGGCGACGATGAGGAATTCCTCGCCACCCCAGCGCACGACGAGATCGTCGTCCCGCACGGCCTCGCGCAGCCGGCGCGCCAGCTCCACGAGCACGGCGTCGCCGGCGACATGGCCGAAGCTGTCGTTGATGCGCTTGAAGTGGTCGACGTCGATGAGCAGCATCGTCGCCTTCAGCCCGTCCGGGCCGCTCAGCCCTTCGATGGCCGACTGGAAATGGCGGCGGTTGGCCAGGCCGGTCAGCACATCGGTCTCGCTCTGGCGCTTCAGCGACGCGTTGCTGCTCACCAGCGCCTGGTTGGTGCGGCGCACGCGCCGGAAGGCCTGCCAGAGCAGGCCCAGCGACACCGCCACGCAGCCGCCCAGGGCCGCCCACAAGGTCAGCGCCAGGTTGCGCTGATGGACCTGCTCGGCCTTCAGCGCGTTGTCGCGGTTGAGCAGCTCGATGTCACGGGCGCGCTGGTCGGCATCCTGGCGCTCCTGCGCCTCCAGCAGCAGCTTGCGCGTCTCGTCGCGCAGCACGCGGTCCACCAGCCGGCGGTGCTCGCGCCAGGCGGCCACCGCGCCGCCCAGGTCACCGGCGCGCTCCAGGTACTGCGCCAGCTCCTTCCACTCCTCGGAGGCGTAGGAGACGGCGCCCTGCTGCTCGTCCATCGTGATGGCGGCGCGCGCCTCCGCGCGCCCTTCGGCCACGCGGCCCAGCGCGATCTTGGCCAGGCCCATGTTCGACTGGCTCAGGATCTCGGCGCCCGTGTTGCGCGTCGCCCGGGCCAGCGGCAGCGCCTGCTCGGCCAGCTCCAGCGCGCGTGCCGGGCGGCCCTGGCGCAGGTGGTAGTCGGCAAAGTTGGCCAGGCCGAGGGCGCGCACCGAGTCGGCCCCCGCGAGGGCCGCCTGATCGAGCGCATCGGCATAGGCCTGCAGCGTGACGCCGGAGTCGCTGTCGTCGGCGTGCACGATGCCGCGCATCGTGTGCACCTGGTTCAGCGTCATCGGATCGGGATCCTTCTCGGCCTCGGCCAGCGCCTGGGCGGCCAGCTGGCGGGCGCGCGCCGGCGTGTCGGCGCGCAGTGTCGTGAAGGACAGGTCGACCAGGGACAGCGCGATCCGCCAGTGCTGGCCGGTCTGCTGCGCCAGCCGCAGCGCCTTGTGGCCCTCGGTCAGGGCCGCATCCAGCTCGCCGGCATCGCCGTTGACGCCGGCCAGCAGGCGGTGATAGCGCCAGCGGTGAATCGGTCGCGCCGCGGCGAGCGGTGCGGCATCCATGCCGACCAGCAGCTTGCGGGCCTCGCGCAGGTCGCCGTGAGAGCGCAGGTATTCCGCGCGGACGTTGACGGCCGCCACGATGGCGTCGGCACGCAGCTCGGCCGTGGGCCAGTCGCGCAGCTGCTGGGCGAGCTGGTCGCCGAGCGTGCGGTCGCGGGCCAGCGAGGCCAGCTGGCCGCGCAGCGCAACCACATCAAGCCGCGCCGCGCTGCCCACGGGCAACGTGTCGCCGCGGCTGCGCAGCGCCAGCTCCAGCTGGGCCGGCCTGGCGCGGGCGGCACGCTCGACGCGGTCCAGTTCGCGCTGCAGGCTGTCATCGGCGACGTCGCGTGCCGCCGCCTGCTGCGCCTGTGACGTCTGCGCGCTCTCCGTGCCCGGCGAACAGGCGAGCAACAGCATCAGCGGCGCTGCCAGGGCTGCGCCGCGTGTGAAGGATCGAAAGGCCGGGAATCGGTGCATCGCTGCGGCGGTCACGGGAATCGTGGTCCCGAACCGGCCATTTCAGCGCGCTTCGGGCCGGCAGCCGCGCCGACCTTGCCTGCGGACCGGTCGGATTCCACGCCGCACCGCCCGGCTGCGCTCAGTCAGGCGGGCAGGTAGCCGCGCGGCACCGCGCCGAGCAGGCGCCGTGTGTAATCCTCACGGGGCGCGGCGATCAGGTCGGCCGTGGCGGCCTGCTCGACGACGTCACCGTTCTGCATCACCAGCACGTCGTCGGCGATGAACTTCACGACGGCCAGGTCATGGCTGATGAAGATATAGCT
>SEEY01000258.1 GCA_004211235.1 Rubrivivax sp. | reverse complement strand
GCGCTGCGGGATCATCGTCAACGTGACGCCCTTCGAGCCCGAGTGGGAAGGCTATGTGACGCTGGAGTTCAGCAACACGACGCCGCTGCCGGCCAAGATCTACGCCGGTGAAGGCTGCGCCCAGGTGCTGTTCTTCGAGAGCGACGAGGTCTGCGAGACCAGCTACAAGGACCGCAACGGCAAGTACCAGGGCCAGGTGGGCGTCACGCTGCCCAAGGCCTGAGGCGGCCTATTGCCGGGGCGACCCGGGCACGTCGGCCAGTTCGCCCAGCCACGGCTGCTCGGAGTGCTGCCAGACCTGGAAACCCGGCTTCAACTGTGCGCGCTGCTCGATGCAGCCCAGCCTGATCGCCACGGCCGTCGGGTTCTCGGGTGCGGTGCCCCAGAGTGCCGTGCCGCAGTCCGCACAGAAAACTTGTGAGCGCCGGTTGCCGCTGTCGGCGACCTTCACATAGCTCTTGGGCGAGCCCTTCAGCAGCGTGAACCCGTCGATGGGCGCCGGGACGATGGCCCGGAAGGGCGCGCCGGACATCACCTGGCAGTCGTTGCAGTGGCAGACGACGACGCGCGACGGGTCGACCTCGGCCTCGAACGCGATGTTGCCGCAGTGGCAGGCTCCGTTGATCTTCATGGCTTGTCTCCAGAGGGCGGCTGTATGAATGCCGCGAGCATGCCACCAAGCCGCTCAGCCACCCATCAACGCCAGATACTGGATCAGCCCCATCCGCCCGGCGCGCATCACCCGCTTGTGATTCCACTGGAACAGCGGGCCCAGCAGCGGTGCCAGCCAGCGCAGGATGCCCGGCGGCAGCGTCACGCGCCAGACGAAGGTCACGTCGGTATGCCCGCCCAGCTCGGCGGCGGCCTGCTTCATCAGCCAGATGCCTTCCCCCGCCAGCGTGCCGCCGGCTCGGGCGCGCAGCCGCTCCTGGCGCACCACCTCGGTCACTTCGAGGTCGAGGTGCAGGCGGTAGCCCAGCCCGGTGCGGAAGGTGATCTGCTGGACGCGGCCGACGCCGACCTCGTCGCCGTTCTTCAGCCGTTTCACGGCAACGACGCCGGGCCACCAGCGCGGCCAGTGCTCGGTTTCGGTGATCGCTCGCCACACGCGCGGCACCGGCGCATCCAGGCGCCAGTGGCTGACAAGGTCGAAAAATGCGGTTTGAGACATGCGAAGGGGATACGACCCGGCTGGGCAGGCTGGATGCGAGCGAGTACGCTGCATCCACAATTGTTCACGCTGCGTACACGTCCTGATGCCCCCATTTACCGCCACCCGCCCGCAGGCCCGCGCCGTCCGCCGTGCGTTGCCTGAGCGCGTGGCCGACACCGGTGCCACCCCCTCCCCGCGTCGCGCCGAGCCGCACGCGGACCCACTGCCCGCTTGAGGTTCGACATGGCGCTTCCCAATCCGACTGAGCTCGACGACCCGCCGCCCGAGGCCGCGTTGCTGTTCGACGACGCCGAGCCGCCAGCGCCCGGGGATGCCGACGACGGTGGACGACGGCCAGCTCGAAGCCTGGATCGCCGGCATCGTCGACCATGACGAGCGCGCTTTGCTGGCGTTGTACGAGGCGACGCTGTCGCGCGTCTACGGCCTGGTGCTGCGGCTGGTGCGGCGCAGCCAGCTCGCCGAGGAGGTGGCGGAGGAGGTGTACTTCCAGGTCTGGCGCCAGGCGCCGCGCTTCGACGCCGGCCGTGGCAGGCCGCTGACCTGGCTGCTGTCGATGGCCCGCTCCCGTGCCATCGACGCCATCCGCCGCGAGGCGCGCTTCCAGCACGAGGAGCTGGACGAAGAAGCGGCGCCGGTGTCCGCGCCGGCCGCCGAGTCGGGCGACGAACTGCTGGCGGTAGCCCAGGGCCATGCCGAGCTGCACCGCGCACTGCTGCTGCTGAAGCCGCAGCCGCGCCAGCTCGTAGCGCTGGCGTTTTTCAGCGGGCTGTCCCACGAGGAGATTGCAAGCCAGACCCACCTGCCGCTGGGCACGGTGAAATCCCAGATCCGCCGTGCGCTGCTCTCGCTGCGCGAGTCGCTGGGCGACAAGGGCGCGCATGCGCTGCTGGCATGAGGGCGGATGCGATGACGACGATGACCGACAAGACTGAATCGAAAGAAAACGACGACATGAGCCCGCTGCTCAGCGAACCCTTCGCCAGCGCCTGGGCCGCCCCGGCGCCGGGGCTTCCCGGCCGGCTCGGCGAACGCCTGGGTGAGCGCCTCGCGCGGTCGCTGCAGGCCGAGCAGGGCATGGTGACGGTGCGCCGCCGCAGGTCACAGGCTCTGCCGCTGGCCGACGGCGCGCAGCAGCGCGAGCTCTACCGCGCCGCGGCCGACCGTGCCACCCGCCCCGGCGAACCGCGCGCCGTCAGCGTCATCGAGCTGGCGGCCGGTGCCCGGCTGACGCTGCCTGCCGCCGGGATGCGTGAGTTTCTGGTGCTGCACGGCCGCGCCGACGTGGACGGCGAGACCTTGGGCCTGCGCGATTTCCTGTTGCTGCCCGCCGGCGCCGAGCCGGTGATCAGCAGCGAAGGCGGGGCGCATGTCTTCGTCCGCGAAGCCGACGGGCCCGGGGCGGAGCGCACGCTGGTGCGTGACCGCGATGCCGGCTGGCCCGAGTTCGCGCCCGGCATCCGGCGCCGTGTGCTTTGGACGGGCGGCGGCGAGGCTGCGCTGCTCTACCGTGCCGACCCCGGCGCCAGCGTGCCCGGCCACGGCCACGGCCATGACGAGGAATGCCTGATGGTGGATGGCGAACTGTTCCTGGATGACGTGCTGCTGCAGCAGGGCGACTACCAGCTGGCCCCGGCCGGCACTGGCCACCGCATCACGGAGACGGACACCGGCGTCATCATCTACGCGCACGGCGACCTGGACCTGCAGTTCAACTGACCGCTGCAGCACTTGAGCGGCATCAGCGGCAGTTAGCCGGGTCATTTCGGGCTTTATCCGGCCTTCGTCCTGCCGAGGCCTCGGCACCATGGCTTCACCCGCCAGAAGTCGAGGTCGACATGCTCATTCCGCTGCACTTGATCCAAGTCCCCGCCGACGAACCCCGCGGCCTGGGCGATCCGGGCCATGCGTGGCACGGCGACGGCGGCCTGACGATCGCGGCCGGCGTTCACCTCGGCGATATCCGCGCGCTGGGCCTGACCGGCGTCGGCGCCGCCAACGGGCCGGTCAGCACGCGTGAGCTGCTGCGCTTCGGCCAGCTGATGAACGACGCCGGCCTGGCCATCAACCCCACCCGCATGCTCTACGACCGCCACTACGCCTACGAGCGGTTGGCGGACGGCCATGCCAGCAGCCTGCCGGCATTGCGCGATCTGGCGCTGGAGCTGTTCGAGGCCTACCAGGGCGCTGGCGAGTGGCTCGGCCTGGCCCATTGAGCCCCGGGATTTCCTGAGCACGAACCCTGTCTTTCCGCACTCGGGGAGTCTGGTGCCGAGACGTTAGGCTCACGGTTTCGCCTTCCTGCGTAACCGTTCCATGACCCGTTTCTTCCTCTCCCTGCTGGCCGCCGCCGCGGCGCTCGCCAGCACCGCCCATGCCGATGAAGGCATGTGGATGCCCAGGCAGCTGCCGCAGATCGCGAAGGCCCTGAAGGCCGGCGGCCTGGCGCTGGACCCGGCCAAGCTCAACGACCTGACCGCCTTCCCGATGGGTGCCGTCGTGTCGCTCGGCAACTGCACCGCCAGCTTCGTGTCCCCGCAGGGCCTGGCGGTCACCAACCATCACTGCGCCTACGGCAGCATCCAGTACAACAGCCGGCCCGACCGCGACCTGCTGAAGAAGGGCTTCTACGCCGCCACGCTCGCCGACGAGCTGCCCGCGGCGCCCGGCAGCCGCATCTACGTCACCGTCGACATGAAGGACGTGACCGCCGACGTGCTGAGCCCGCAGACGCAGGCGCTCACCGGCAAGGCCCGCAGCGACGCCATCGAGGCGACCGACAAGAAGCTGGTCGCCGCCTGCGAGGCCGACATCGGCCACCGCTGCAATGTCTACGCCTTCTTCGGCGGCCTGCAGTACCAGCTCATCAAGCAGCTGGAGATCCGCGACGTGCGCCTCGTCCACGCGCCGGCCACCGGCGTGGGCCTGTTCGGCGGCGATGCGGACAACTGGGTCTGGCCGCGCCACACCGGCGACTACAGCTTCTACCGCGCCTACGTCGGCCCGGACGGCAAGCCGGCCGAGTTCAGCAAGGACAACAAGCCCTACACGCCCCGGTATCACCTGACGGTGGCCTCGCCCAAGGCCAGCCCGCTGAACGAGGGCGACTTCGTCATGGTCGCCGGCTACCCGGGCAAGACCGACCGCCACCGCCTGCCCAGCGAAGTGGGTTTCGCCTTCGGCTGGATGCAGCCGACGCGCGGCAAGGCGATGGGCGAGGCCATCGACCTCATCAAGGCCGAGACCGCCGGCCGCCGTGACGCCGAGATCCGCATGGCCGCCCGCATGCAGGGCCTGCAGAACACCTTCAAGAACTACCAGGGCCAGCAGCAGAGCTTCGAGGGCAGCGACATCCTGCCGCGCCGCCAGGCCGGCTACGACCAGCTCAAGGCTTGGGTGAATGCCGACGCGAAGCGCCGCTCGCGCTACGGCGCCGACATCACCGCGGCCGAGGCGCTGCTGGCCGAGCGCGAGGCCACTCAGCGCGCCGAGTACCTGAACACCTTCATGACACCGTCGCTGCTGACGGCCGCGCGCCAGCTCTACCTGCTGGCGCAGGAACGCGCCAAGCCGGACGCCGAGCGCAAGACCGGCTACCAGGACCGCGACCTCACCCGCATCCGCGCCACCCAGCAGCAGCTGGACCGGCGCTACGACGAGGCCACCGACAAGCGCCTGGCCGCGCACTTCCTGGCGCAATACCTGGCCCAGCCGGCCAACACGCTGAACCCGGCGCTGGTGGGCGCGCTGGGCCTGAAGGCCGGCCAGGACGAAGCCGCCATCCGCGCGCAGCTCGACGGGCTCTACGCCGGCAGCCAGCTCGCCGACACCGCCTTCCGGCTGTCCTGGCTGGACAAGGACGTGTCCGCCTTCAAGGCCAGCGATGACGCCTTCATCAAGGCCGCCGTGGCGCTGTACGAAGACGACCGCCGCCTGGAAGACCGCGACAAGGAACTTGCCGGCAAGCTGCAGAAGGCCTATGCCGGCACGCAGCAGGCGCTGATCGACTACCACGCCAGCCGCGGCGAGGCCGTCTACCCGGACGCCAACAGCACGCTGCGCATCTCCTACGGTAAGGTGCAGGGCCGCACGCCGGGCAGCGACGGCAGCAACTGGACGGCGTTCACGACCTTGCGCGGCATCGTCGCCAAGCACCGCGGGCCGGATGAAGCCGGCGGCGAATTCGATGCGCCGGCCGAGCAGCTCGCGGCCATCAAGGCGCGCAACTTCGGCCCCTACGGCGTGAAGGCGCTGGACTCCGTGCCGGTGAACTTTCTGTCGACGCTGGACAGCACCGGCGGCAACTCCGGCTCGCCGGTGTTGAACAAGCGCGCGGTGCTGGTCGGCCTGCTCTTCGACGGCACGCTGGACGCCGTCATCTCCGACTGGGACTTCAACCCGAAGATGGTGCGCAGCATCAGCGTCGACTCGCGCTACATGCTGTGGCAGATGAGCACGGTGGACAAGACGACCCGGCTGCTCGACGAGATGGGCATTCGATAGCCCACCCGTACGGGCTTCGCCGGCCTCTGCAAGGGGGCGCTGCCAGTGGCCCGGCAATGCCGGTTCCCCGGCAGCCGCGGGACGAGATGAGTGGCAGCTTTTCGCTGCCACTCGTCGTTTGCGGCTACTCCTTTGCGACCGCCTCGACCTGGATGCGCAGATTGACGTCCATCTTGAAGCCCCAGTCCTTGCCCGCCGCGAGGCCGAAGTCCGCGCGGTTGAAGGTGCCCAACGCGTCGGCGCCGCAGTAGTCGCGCTTGTAGAGCGGGTGGGGGACGCACTTGAGCTGCTGCACCGTCAGCGTCAGTGGCTGGGTCTTGCCGTTCAGCGTCAGTTCGCCGACGACGCGTGCCGGCACGCCGCCGGTGGCGCCGTCGAAGCGGCCCTTGAAGCTCGCGGTGGCGCC
>SEEY01000257.1 GCA_004211235.1 Rubrivivax sp. | reverse complement strand
GTCCTGGGAGCTGCGCAGCGCCACCAGCCTGGCGCGGCTGTGGCGCGGCCACGGCCGGCGGCAGGAAGCGGGCCAGCTGCTGGCGGATGTCTACGCGCGCTTCGACGAGGGCCACGCCACCGCCGACCTCGTGGCGGCACGCGCCCTGATGGACGAACTCCACTGACCCGGGGGCCCGGCCGCCTCACCAGTTTTCACACCGATTCACGCGGCTGCCCGGCAGGCCACGGCGATCATTCCCGGCAGGCCCGCCACGTCGGCGCGCCGCGAGATTGGGGTGGGGTCGACATGGTGCACAGGGGCATGGGCGAAGGCGAGGGCGGCGGCGCGCACAAGGGAGTCGCCGGGCTGCTGCTGGCCGCCTTCGCCCTGCCTGCACTCGCCCAGGAAGCCACCCCGCCGCCCGAGCCGGCCGCATCGGCTGCGGCAGCGGCCGTCACGCTCCAGCCCGTCATCGTTACCGCCCAACGCCGGCAGACCGTGCTGGGCCGCACGCCGCTGTCGGTCGGCGTCGTCGACCAGCACGCCATCGAGTCCAGCGGCACGGCCCAGCTCAGCGATCTGGTCGGCACCGTGCCGGGCGTCACCGTGCCGAACGGCTTCAGCAACCAGCCGCAGGCCGTGGGCATCCGCGGCATGGGCGTGTCGGTGCCGGCGATGAGCCAGGCGGTCGGCATCTATGTGGACGACGTGCCGCTGATCCGCGGCTATGCCACCGCGCTGTGGGACCTGCCGGACATCGCCCGCATCGAGGTGCTGCGCGGGCCGCAGGGCACGCTGTACGGGCAGAACTCCACGGCCGGCGCGGTGCGCGTCATTTCCCTGGACCCGACCCGGTCGCCGGTGGCCTGGGGCTCGGTGAGCCTGGGCAACTACCGCGACGCCGAGCTGCATGCCTACGTCAACGGCCCCCTCGGCGACGGCCCGCTGTCGGGCAGCTTCGCGCTGTCCAGCCGCCATAACGACGGCTTCGGCCGCAACGCCTCGACCGGCGAGCGCGTCAATGCGCTCGATGCCACGCAGTTCCGCGCCAAGCTGCGCCTGAAGCAGCCCTCGGGCACGGACGCGGTGCTGGCGGTCGACGGCCTCATCGACCGGTCCGACACCAACACCGGCAACTTCCCGCTCAACGACCCGCAGTCGGCGCCGCGCGTGACCTTCGTGACGGCGACGCCCGGGCCGTTCAAGCGCGTGGCTGGCGGGCTGCAGCTGAAGGTCACGCATCCGCTGGGCAACGGCATCGAGCTGCATTCCTTCACCGGCTACCGCGCCTACCGGGACGACCCGACCGTGGCCGACATCGGCGGCAAGGCGGTCCTGCGCTATCTGCTGTCGCAGACAGTGGAGCAGAAGGCGTTCTCGCAGGAGGTGCAGCTGCAGGCGCGGCAGGATGGACTGGACTGGACGACCGGCCTGATGCTCGTGTCCGACCGCTTCGACTTCGACCGCATCGTCGACCAGATCCCGCTGCCGCCGCGCGCCCGCATCGACACCGAAGGCCAGACCCACCTGGAGACGACCGACGTCGGCATCTACGGCCAGGCGCACTACCAGTGGACGAACTCGTTAGGCCTGACCGCCGGGCTGCGTGCCTACCGCACGACGCAGACCGGCGGCAACCGGTTCTGGACGCTCGACGCCCAGCAGCAGCGCACCAAGGAGGTCTACAACGCCACCGACCTGTCGACCAGCAGCCATGGCCTGCTGCCCCGGTTGGGTGTGGACTGGCAGCGCAGCGAGGACCACTTCCTGTACGCCAGCTTCGCCATGGGCCAGAAGTTCGGCGGCTTCAACCGCGCCACCGCGTCGGAGCGCGCCTCCACCTATGCCGCCCGGCCCGAGAAGGTCAGCACCTGGGAGCTGGGCAGCAAGTGGCGGCTGGCGGGCGGGCGGCTGACGGCGGATGTCGTGCTCTTCCTGAACCGCTACGGCGAGTACCTGGCGTCCCTGCAGAACACGGTGATCAACGGCGTGCTGGTGCCCGACCAGGTGCTGGTCAACGCCGGGCGCGCCAGGACCTATGGCGTGGACATCGACCTGGCCGCCAAGCTGGCCGCGCGCACGGAACTGGCGCTGGCCGTGGAGCTGCTGCGCAGCCGCATCGACGAGTTCGCCAACCCCACCGGCGCGGCCTTGAGCAACTACGTCGGCAACGAGCTGCCCTATGCCTCGCACCTGTCGCTGTCCGCCCGCTTCAGCCACGTTCAGCCCCTGCCCAACGGATCGTCGCTGGAGTTCAGCGCGACGCTGCAGCACCTGGCGAAGCAGTTCGCCGACGTGCAGAACAACCCGGCCCTGGCCATCGGGCGGCAGACCTACGTCAACCTGAGCGCGAACTGGTCCAGCCCCGAGCAGCCGTGGAGCGTGTCGCTGCGCGTGCGCAACGCCACGAACCGGTCCCACGTGGTGCTGCGCACGCTGATCCCGTCGGCCGATGTCGACGCGGCCAACTACAACGCCCCGCGCACCTGGCTGGCCACGGTGCGGCGCGACTTCTAGCCGCCATGCTCGACCCGGATGCAGCGCCCGCGCCGGACCACGCATTCGAAACGGTGCTCGGCTTCGGGCCCTTCACCCTCGACCCGGCGCGCAAAGTGCTGCTGGAGGGCGGCCGCGCCGTGCGCCTGGGCGGGCGAGCGCTGGACCTGCTGATCGCGCTGGTGGAGCGCGCCGGCGACGTGGTCAGCCATGACGACCTGTTCGCACGGGTCTGGCCGCGCACCGTCGTCGAGGAATCGAGCCTGCGCGTGCACATGTCGTCGCTGCGCAAGGCGCTCGGCGACGGCACGGACGGCCGGCGCTACATCGCCAGCCTGCCCGGGCGGGGCTACAGCTTCGTCATGAACGTCACGGCCGCGCCTGCAGGCAGCGCGCCGGCCGAGGCCGCACGCTGGGCGCCTCAGTCGCCGGCGGCGGCCGTGGCTGTGTCGCCGCCCCTGCTGCCCACGCGCCTGACCGGCATCGTCGGCCGTGAGCGGGAGCTGGCGGCGCTGTCCGCCAAGCTGGACCGGTCCCGCCTCGTCACGCTCGTCTCGCCCGGCGGCATGGGCAAGACGACGGTCGCGCTGGCGCTGGCTGCCGAGGCCGCAGAGCGGCACGCCGGTGGCGCCTGCTTCGTCGACCTGGCGCCGCTCGACGATGCCGCGCTCGTGCCGCAGGCGCTGGCCACGGCCATCGGCATCACTGCGCCCGAGCCTTGTCCCTGGACCGCTCTCGAAGAAGCACTCGCGCCGCGCGATCTGCTGATCGTGCTGGACAACTGCGAACACCTGGCCACAGCGGCCGCAGCGTTGGCGGAACGCGTGCTGCGCATCGCGCCGCGGGTGCGCATCCTGGCCACCAGCCGCGAACCGCTGGAGGCCGAGACGGAGGCGGTCTATCGCCTCGATGCGCTCGCAGTGCCGCCCGACGCGCCCGGCTTCACCGTCGAGGAGGCGCTGGCCTTTCCGGCGATGCGGCTCTTCGTGGAGCGAGCAACCGCGAGCGCGAACGACTTCCAGCTGTCGCCTGCCAACCTCGCCGCGGCGATGCGCATCTGCCGCCACCTCGACGGCATGCCGCTGGCCATCGAGCTGGCGGCGGCACGCGTGGGCAGCCTGGGCATCCATGCGCTGGCGGATCGGCTGGATGACGTCTTCCGCCTGCTGCGCCGCGGCCGCCGCACCGTGCTGCCACGTCACCAGACGCTGCAGGCGCTGCTCGACTGGAGCCACGACCTGCTGGACGGCGACGCGCGCACGGTGCTGCACCGCCTGTCCGTCTTCCGTTCGAGCTTCGACCTGCGGGCCGCGGCGGAGGTCGCTGGCGGCGACGGCCTGTCGCCGCAGCGCGTGATCGCCTGCGTCCTCGACCTGGTGTCGCGCTCGCTGGTCGTGCTGGAGCCGGGCGGCGCCGCGCGCTACCGGCTGCTGTTCGTGGCGCGGCTCTATGCCTCGGAACGGCTGGCCGAGGATGGCGATGCGCACGCGGTGGCTCGGCGCCACGCGCTGAGCCTGCGCGACGCACTCGCACGGGCCAACACGGAGCTGCGCGACTCCGGCACCACGCTGGCGGCCTGGCGCTCGGCCCATGCCACGGCCATGCCCGATGTGCGTGCGGCGCTGGACTGGGCGCACGGCCCCGGCGCCGACCCGGTGCTGGGCGCGGAGCTGGTGGTCGAGTCGGGTCGTCTGCAGCTGGAGATCGGCCTGAACGACGAGCTGCTGCCGCGCGCGCTGCATGCCCTGGCGGCCCTGCGCGTGCAGCACGAGCAGCAGCCCGATCTGGAACTGCGGTTGTTGACCCTGGTGTGCCTGGTGGGCGGCCAGTGCCTGCTGGAGATCGACGTCCCCGCCGAGGTGCCCGCGCAGCTGGAGGCCCTGGCGCGTCGCGTAGGCTCGCCCGCGCAGCAGCGCATGGCGTTGTTCGCGCTGTGCGTCAACGCCTTCGGCCGCGGCGACTATCCGACGGTCATCGCCCGGGTCGCCGGCTTTGCCGCCCTGCCGCCGGACCCGCTGGACCCGGCCCATGCCGCCGCGACCATGGCCGCCTGGCGCTTCGACGCACTCGGCAGGCACTACCTGGGCGAGCACGACGCGGCATGGCAGAGCGCCGTGCGCGCGCTCGAACACGCCGGACCCTGGCGCGCCGGCACCTACACGCAGATGCCGCCGCCGGTGTCCATGGGCATCCTGCAGGCCCGCATCCGCTGGCTGCAGGGCTTTGCGGACGAGGCGCTCGAATGCGCGCTCGGGTTGCTGCGATTCTGCGAAGGCACCCATCCCTTCGCGCTCAGCCAGGCGATGTCACTCGCGGTCATCCCCATCCTGCTCTGGCGCGGCGATGACGAACAGGCGCTGGCCTGCCTGGCCCGCCTGGTGGACCACGAGGTCATCCATGCCCAGAGCTTCTGGATTGCCTGGGCGCACAGCTACGCCAAGGTGCTGGCGACGCGCGGCCATGACGTCGACGCGTTGCGCGAGCGGCTCGGCGCCACCGACCGGCGCAACGAGATGCAGGCCGACATGCTCTGCACGCTGGCGCCCGAACTGGCGGGGCCGCACGTGCTGGCACGCGCGGAGGCCGGCACCGTCGGCTGGTGTGCGCCAGAGGTGCTGCGCGTGCAGGCCGTGCGCCTGAATTCCGAGCCCATGCTGCAGCGCGCGCTCGCGCTGGCGCGCCGCCAGGGCGCCCATGCCTGGGCGCTGCGCGCGGCCACCAGCCTGGCGGCGCGCTGGCAGGCCGCCGGCCGGCACGAGCCGGCGCGGGCGCTGCTGGCCGAAACGCTGGCCGGGTTCACCGAAGGCCAGGCGTGCGCCGACCATCGGCGCGCGACCGCCCTGCTCGCCGCCTGCGAAGCCCTCAGCTGATCGCCTGGCGCTCGCGCCCGCGCGGCGACGCGGCCAGCACCGCGAGCGTCGCGACCAGGCTCGCCGCGACGACAGCGAACATCACAGCCGGCCCGGCGCCACGCAGCGTCGGCACCAGCAGCAGCGGCCCGAGCGCACCGCCGAGGCGATTGATGGCCCAGGCCACGGACGTGGCCGAAGCCCGCTGCGCGGTCGGGAACAGCTCGGCGCTGTAGACCGTCAGCAGCGGCACGTAGAGCGAGACGGAGAGGTTGAACAGGCCCATCGCGACGATCAGCGCCGCCGTGCCCGTGCTGAAGTTGAACGTCGCGCCGCAGGCCAGCATCGCGGCGATGCAGGCCGCCATCGCCAGCCGGCGCTCGATGCGGTCCATCACGGTCGACGCGAGCAGCGTGCCGAAGCAGCGCGGCATCCAGCCGGAAGCCGCGCTCGGCCAGCACCGCGCCGGTCAGCAGCGGGAAGGCGATGGTGGCCCAGGGACTGAGCGAGAACAGGCCGACGACGGCGAACCAACGCCGCTGCGGGGCGACGGGCAGGGCCACATCGGCACGCAATGCGGCGTCGCCTGCGATGCGCGGCGCCGCGGCGTCCGCTTTCGCGGCCAGCATGGCGGGCGAGCGCTCGAAGGCCTGCAGCACCGCCTCCGCCCTGGCCTCCTTGCCCCGCGCACGCAGCCAGCGCGGCGACTCCGGCAAGGCGAGGAAGGACAGCGCCGACAGCAGCGCGCACACACCGCCCACGAGGAAGCCCCAGCGCCAGCCCTCCAGCCCGAGCGGCTGCAGCGGCCCCAGCCAGCGCACCATGAAGATGGCGGCCGGCGGCCCGAGCAGCGAGGGCGTGAGGCTGAGGAAGATCAGCGTGCCGCGTCGCTGCGGTGGCAGCAGGTCGGTGAGGTAGGCGATGACGATGGGCGGATAGCCGCCGAGGGCCAGGCCGGCGAAGAAGCGGCACAGCGTGATCTGGCCCACGCCGTCGGCCAGGGCCGCGCCCAGTGAGCCCAGCGCGATCCACAGCATCAGCGCCACCAGCGCCACGCGTCGCCCCCGCCGGTCGGCCCACCAGCCGAGCAGCGGCGCGCCCAGCACCGCACCGACGAACACGGCGGCAAGCAACAGGCCGAGTTGACCCGGCGGCACGGGCGGGGACTGCGCCGAGAACACCGTGCCCAGCACACCGCCGAATGCCATCTCCAGCGTGTCGACCGTCATGCCGATGCCACAGGTCAGCATCGCGACTGCATGCAGCCGCGTCACCGGCAGGCGGTCCAGGCGCGCGGCGAGGTCCGGCGGGGCGGAACCGGCGGCGGGTTCGGGGTTTGGCAGCGCGGCCATGGATTGGCGGTTGGGGGATCGGGGTGTCCGGCACCATACCCACGGCAGTGCCGGCAGACAGCCTGGGCACAGCAGGATTCACGCAAATTCACGCGCCGGCCCGCGCGCCGATGCGACCATGGACGCCATGAGAACGCTGCTGGCGGCGCCTGGTTTCCTGGCAACGCAGGCCACGCCATCCGGTCGACGCCGCGCCCCTCGCTTCGCGCCGGGGGTCAGGCCTCGCCCCCCGAGAACCCCATTGCCTAGGTCATGAGCGAGACCCAGACCCTCGCCTTCGGGCCCTTCCTTCTGACCGGCGCGCCGCCCAGCCTGCAGGCCGGCGGCTTGGCCGTGCCCCTGGCCGGGCCGGAGATCGCGCTGCTGGCGGCCATCGCCGCCGCGCCGGCCGGCCTGCCGCTGGCGCAACTCGCCGCGCCGGGGTCGCGTGGCGACGCCGATGTCGAACGCCTGTGCGCCCGGGTGGCCGACATCAACACCGCGCTGGGCCGGCATTCGGACGCCTGGTACGTGGCCTGGTATCCCGACGACGCGGAACCGCGCTTCGCCCTGGTGGACGCCAGCCGCGCCAGCGCGCCCCAGACCGCGCTGCCGGCCCGGCGGCTGGACATCCTCGGCCGCGAAGAGGCGATCCAGCGCGTCGTGGCGCAGCTGAAGGTGCAGCGCTTCGTCACCATCCTGGCCGCCGGCGGCATGGGCAAGACCACGGTCGCCGTGGCGGCGGCGCACGCGGCGGCGGCCGACTATCCGGACGGCGTCTTCGTCGTCGACCTCGCCCCGGTTGTCGACCCGAGCCTGCTGGCACAGCGGGTGGCCTCGACGGTGGGCTGCCTCACCGACTACACCGCCGCTCACACCGTGCTGCAGCAATGGGCACACGAGCGCGGTGCACTCGTCGTGCTGGACAGCTGCGAGCACGTGATCGACGCGGCCGCCGCCCTCGCCGAGGCGCTCGGCGGCGCCGGCTCCCGGGTCGCCGTGCTGGCCACCAGCCGCGAGCCGCTGCGCGCCCGGGGCGAATGGCTCTACCGGCTCGCGCCGATGCGCCTGCCGCAACCGGGTGAGGTCGCCTCGATCGCGCAGGCGATGACCTTCCCCGCCATTCGCCTCTTCGTCGAACGGGCAAGAGCCGCCGCACCCGGCTTCGCGCTGACCGACGCCGACGTGCCGCAGCTCGTCTCGCTCTGCACGCGCCTGGACGGCATCGCACTGGCCATCGAGATCGTCGCCGCGCGGGTCGACTCGCTGGGCATCGCCGGCCTGTCGCAACGGCTGGAAAGCCTGCTGCTGCAGTTGCCGGTCCGGCGTCGCCATGCGCCGGCACGCCACAGCACGCTGGCGGCGCTGCTGGACTGGAGCTACCGCCTGCTGTCGCCGGTTGAGCAGACGGTGCTACGCCGGTTGTCGGTGTTCCGCAGCAGCTTCACTGCAGAGATGGCGGAGCAGGTCGTCGCGGACGCCGGCCTCGACGCCGCGGAGGTGCAGGACGTGCTGCTGGATCTCGTCGCCAAGTCGCTGGTCGCACCCGGTCGAGGCGACGATCCCGGCCAGCGGCGGCTGCTCGACACCACCCGCACCTACGCAGGCCGCAAGCTCGACGAGGCCAGCGAACGCCAGGCCGTGAGCCTGCGCCATGCGCAGTGGCTGGCAGGCGTGCTGGCTGAAGCCGACAGCGCCTGGAACCGAATGACGCGGCCGCAGTGGATGGCGCGCTACTCGCCGTTGATCGATGACATCCGCGCCGCACTCGACTGGGCGTTCACCCCGCAGGGCGATGTGGCCCTGGGCGTCGAGCTGACCATCGCCGGGTTCGCCATCGGGCGGCAGATGCTACTGGTCGACGAGTTCACCGACCGCGTGAAGCTCGCCATCGACGCCATCGAGAACGAAGGCAACAACGCCGCCACGGCGCTCGACCGGGCCGGCGCCGACACGCGGCGCAGGCGGCTCACCTTCCTGATCGCCTGCCTGGGGACGGGCAGTGGCGTCTCCCTGGTGCCCGCGCTCGAGACCGCAGCGACTTCGCTGACGGACGCGGACGAGATGATTCAACGCTTCTCCGGCTTCAACGGCATGTGGGCGATGGCCGTGTTCCACGGTGATTTCAAGGACGCCGCCACCTGGGCCGACAGGATGGAAGAGCTTGCCGACGCCATCGCCGACCCGGTCGCCCGTCTGGTATCCGGCCGCATCCAGGCGCAGACGCTGCATTTCGCGGGCCGACACGCGCGGGCCGCCGAGAAGGCGCGCAGCGTGCTGGACGAGTCCTGGCGAACGATTCCGCTGAGCTACAACCCGTCGCCCGTCGAGCTGCGCGTGTCGATGCGCGTGATGCTGGCGCGCACGCTCTGGATGCAGGGCCGGCCGGACAGCGCCGCGGCGATGGCGGCGGAGGCCATCGAGCACGCCCGCACCGATTCGCCCCTGGCGCAGTGCCAGGTCATCGCCATGGGCTCATTGGTCATCGCCATGTGGAGCGGCCTCGCAGAGCCGGCGCGCCAGCTGGCCGCCCAGCTGGCGGACCTCGAGAAACTGCTCGGCTTCTCGCACTGGCTGCGCTGGAGCCGCGGCTTGCGCGCGATGGTGGCGTTACGCGACGGCGGCGTCGTGCCGGCGACGGCGGACGCCAGCTGGTTCGAGGAACCCGAGCCGGTGCTGGCCGACCATCTGGCCACGCTGGACGACCGCTGGCTGACGCCGCGTTGTATCCAGCGCGTCGAGTCCGGCATGGTGGGCTGGTGCGCCGCCGAAGCGTGGCGCCTGCAAGGAGAGCGCGCCTTGCGCGAGGGCTCCGCCGATGGCGGTGTTCGGGGCGAAGCGCTGCTACGACGTTCGCTCGCCATCGCACAGCAGCAGGAAGCGGCGTCATGGGAACTGCGCACTGCAACCAGCCTGGCGCGCCACTGGCGCGCGCAGGCCCGCGCAGGCGAGGCCAGAGCCGTGCTGGAACCCGTGTTGGCCCGCTTTACGGAAGGCTTCGACACGGCAGACCTGCGCGCGGCACGGTTGTTGACCGACGAACTGTGAGACGCGGAGTTCCGGTCGATTGAAGGCGGCCGCGCCGCACATGCGCGGCAGCGGCGGTCCTCATACGATCCGCCTTTGAAAGGCAGTGACGTGCAACAGCAGGTGGGCGGGCGTGAATTGAATCGGCAAGGGTTTCTCAGGAATCCAGCTGGCGCCGGCTGGCTGCTGGCCACTGCGCTGCTGGCCGGCTGTGCCCACGGCCCTGCGCTGGCGCCTGCGCCGCTGGCCCAGGCCGACGCGGCCGTCGAGCGCTTCATCGCTCAGCGCCAACTGCCCGGCGCGACGCTGTGGATCGAGCGCGTGGGCTACGGCAGCCATCACCGCGCATTCGGCCAGCGCGCCGTCGACCCGGTGCCCGAGCCGCTGGACGAAGCCACCGTCTTCGATGCCGCGTCGCTGACCAAGCCGGTCGTCACGGCCACGCTGGTGCAACTGTTGCGCGAGCGCGGGCAGCTGGACATGGAAGCTCCGCTGCAGCGCTACCTGCCCGAGTGCGGCGGCGCCGACAAGGCCCGGATCACGTTGCGCCAGCTGTTAACGCACAGCTCCGGCCTGCCCGCCGGCCTGCCCGGCAATGGCGCCGGCGATTGGGCCGGCGCGGCCGACGCGCAAGGCATTGCCTGCGGCCTGCCGCTGACGGCGGCACCGGGCACGCGGTTTCAGTACTCGGACGTCAACTTCATCCTGCTCGGACGCATCGTCGAGCGCGTTGGCGGCTTGCCGCTGGACCAGCTGGCCGAGCAGGCGCTGTTCCAGCCGCTGGGCATGGGCGACAGTGGCTATCACCCACTGCGCCGCATGGGCGCCGAACGCATAGCGCCCACCGAGCGCCTGGCCGACGGCACGCTGCTGCGGGGCGTCGTGCACGACCCGACTGCCCGCAAGATGGGCGGCGTTGCCGGCCACGCGGGCCTGTTCACCACGACGGCTGACCTGGCCCGCTTTGCCCGCATGTTGCTCGCCGGCGGCCTGGCCGAGGACGGCAGAAGGCTGCTGTCGCAACAGAGCGTGGCCCTGCTGACGACCGTGCAGACGCCCCCGGCGCTGGCCGAGCGGCGTGGCATGGGCTGGGACATCGCCTCGCCCTTCTCGCGCCCGCGCGGCAGCCTGTACCCGTCCACCAGCTTCGGTCACACCGGCTTCACCGGCTGCGCCCTCTGGCTTGATACCGCCAGCAGCAGCTTCTATGTGCTGTTGTCCAACCGCGTTCATCCGGGGCTGGGAACGAATGTGCTGCCCTTGTATGCCGAGCTGGGCACGCTGGCAGCGCGAGCCGCGGCGGTGGAGCCCTAGGCCGCCGGACGCTGCTGCCGATACGGCCGTGCCGGCCGCATTCCTGCGGTCTCGCGCCCGGCGGCCGACGGGTGCTGTCAGGCGGCCTGAAAGAGGCGCTGCACGGACTCGGCGCGCGTTGGCGCACCGTTTCGCCCGAGCGGCGCCTCAGCGGCGTCTGCCAGCTGCAACGCCGGCCATTGCGCCGCAGCGCCCTCACCCAGCAGCGCCACCGGCACCTGCCGCAGCGGCGTGTGCCGCAAGCGGGCTTCGAGCAGTTGCGCCACGGAGGCGCCCGTCCCCACTTCCGTCGACGCAGACGTGCCGGCGTCCGGCCCGATGCCGATCATGATGCCGAGCACGCGGCGCAGCGGCGAGTAGAGCTGCCGGTGCAGGCGCAACGCCAGTTGCACGGCGAGGTCCGCCCGTTGTTCGGCGTCGGCGTCGGTTTCGCAGGCGGCATCCTCGCGCCCGAGCGATTCAGCAGCCAGGGACATGACCTCCACCTGCACGTGCGAGCGGTTCGTCTCGACGTGAATCATCAGCAGGCGGTCGGGCTGCACGAACAGCGGCACCCGCTTGCCACCGGGCTTATCGGTGCGCGTGCCGGCCTCCAAGAGCCAGCCCTCGTCGACCAGGTTGCGCACCAGGAAGCTGATGGTCGACCTCGGCAAGGCGAGCTCACGCGAGAGGTCACCGCGCGATTCGCCGGGTGATGCCACCAGCAGGCGCAGGATGGCCATCCGATTGAGATTCCAGTTGAGCGCCTCGACGGTGGTGCGGTTCATCCTTGGCCTTCGAGCCTGCCGGCGTGGGAAGTCCGGCAAGGGAAGTGGGGATGCTAGAAAGT
>SEEY01000256.1 GCA_004211235.1 Rubrivivax sp. | reverse complement strand
CTTGAGGCCAGCGAGGGCGGCGGGGGTGGGGGCGGCGTCTGTCATGCGGCCAGTGTCCGGCGCCCGGCAGCGCCGCAGCCTGCGGAACTCGCGCGCGCAGGCTTGGCCGCGGGCGAAGCCGCCTGCCGCCCTGCCCTCACTTGGCGGCCAGCAGCGCCTCCATCTCGTCCATGATGGCGTCCATGCGCTTGACGAGCGCCTGGTAGGGCGCCGGGGTCGCCATGTCCAGGCCCGCGTTCTTCAGCGCCTGGTAGGGCGGCACGGAGCCGCCACCGGCCAGCAGCTTCAGGTAGTTGTCGCGAGCGCCCGGCTTGCCGGCCTGGATGTCCTCGGCGAAGTGCAGCGCCGCCGTGACCGACGTGGCGTACTGGTACACGTAGAAGGGCCGGTAGAAGTGCGGGATGAAGGCCCACTCCTGGCAGTACAGCGGGTCGATCTTCATCACCCCGGCCGCATCGCCGTGGTACTCCTTGAGCAGCTTGCAGTAGATCTCGGTGAAGCGCTTGCCGTTCAGCGCCTCGCCCTTGGCGGCGGCGTCATGCGTGGCCAGTTCGAACTCGCCGAACATGGCCTGGCGGAAGAACGTGCCGCGCAGGCGCTCCAGCGCATAGCCGAGCTGGTAGAGCTTCTCCTCCTTGCTGGCAGCCTGGCCCTGCATGTACTGGCTGAGCAGCACCTCGTTGGCAGTGGACGCGATCTCGGCCACGAACAGCGAGTAGCCCGCCGTCTCGTAGGGCTGCGTGCGGTTGGCCATGGCCGTGTGCATGCCGTGGCCCCACTCGTGCGCGAAGGTGCTGACGGACTCGAAATCGCCCTGGTGGTTCAGGAACACGAAGGGCGGCACGCCGTACACGCCGTCCTGGTAGGCGCCACCGCTCTTGCCCGGCGCGGGCAGCGCGTGCATGGTGTTGGCCTTCAGCGTGGTCGTCAGCAGCGCCTGGTAGTCATCGCCCAGCGGCTTGGTGGCCGCCAGCGTCAGCGCGGCAGCGTCTTCGAGGCTGTAGGTCTTCTTCTGCGTGACCAGGGCCGGGTAGATGTCGTAGTAATGCAGGTCGGGCAGGCCCAGCATCTTCTGGCGCAGCTTGAAGTAGCGATGCAGCGTGGGCAGGCCCTTGTGCACCTCGGCCACCAGCGTGCGGTAGACGGCCTCGGGGATCTCCTCGGCGCCCAGGCTCATCGCCACTGCGCTCGGGTACTGGCGCAGCTTGGCCATGGTGGTGTCGTCCTGCACCACGTTGCCCAGCGTCACGCCGTAGGTGTCCTCGTACTGGCCGATGGCGCCGAAGAAGGCGTCGAACACCTGCTTGCGCACCGCGCGGTCCGGATGCTGGCGCAGCAGGCCGTACTTGGTGCCGTCCAGCCGCTCGACCTTGCCGTCGACGGTCAGCTCGGGCCACTGGGTATTGACGTTGAACAGCAGTGTGCGGGCATCGCCGGTGGCACTGCGCACGGGGCCCAGCGCCGCGATGACGGCTTCGCTCTGGGCGCTGAGCGTGTGCCTGGCCTGGCGCAGGCTGTTGCGCAGGTGCTCGGCATGCTTCTTCAGGCCCGGTTCGGCCTTCATGAAGGCCGCCACCTTCGCCTCGCCCAGCGCCTGGATCTCGGGTTCCAGCCAGGCGATGGCGCTGCCGTATTCACCGCCGAGTTGCGCGGCCAGGCCGCTGCGCTCCTGGTTGGCGGCATCGCGGTTGTCGGTGGACTGCTTCATGCTGGCGTAGACGCGCAGCCGGTCGACGCGGCGCGTGGCGGCGTTGACGGCATCCAGCCCGGCAAGCAGGCTTTTGGCGCTCTTGCCCAGCGTGCCCTTGAGCGCCGCCAGCTTGGGCAGGTCGGCCAGCACGGCCTTGCGCGCGGTTTCCCAGTCGGCATCGCTGGCGTACAGGGGGGTGAGGTTCCAGGTGGTGGGCAGGGGCTCGGCGTGAAGGGCCTGGCCGCCGAGGGCAAGGCCCAGGGCCAGCACCAGGGCGCGGGGGAGTGGCAAACGGTTCATGACGGGGAGCAGTGGATTGCTGAACCCCGTAGTTTGTCGAATACGGCTCGGGCTGTCTGAAGTGATGCCCGGCAAGGGCCGCAACACCAGGGGCGAAATGTTGCGGGGCGATGTCCGCGAAACCGAAGAGGCGACGTACAGAAGGACAAGGACACACCTTTTTCTCCACCATCACCAGGAGTCGGCACATGTCGAACAGGACTGCAATGCTTCGAACGCTGATGGCCGGCGCCGCGCTGTTTGTTTGGGGTGCGGCCCAGGCGCAGTCCGGGGTCACCTACACGAGCACGCTGCATCAGGGTTACTACGCCAGCCCGGGCCAGGTGTTCAAGACCACCACCGGTGGCTCCTACTCGTTGAGCATGCCCAACTGGACGATGGCCACGTCGGGCTCGCCGGCCAACAACGGCACGGCCGAGGCGTCCTTTGCGGCCAAGGCCAATGGCGAGGAGATCTGGGCCGGCACCCTCATCGAATATGTCTTCAGGCTCAACGGGCCGGCCGACGTGCGGGTGCCGGTTCACATCACGGCCAGCGGTCATGTCGAGGCCTATGGCGAGAACTTCCACGCTGCCGCCACCTTCTACATGTTCTCGCCCGGCGAGGCCACGCTGGTGGACGAATCGGCCACCGTCTACCGGTCGCACGGCTCCGAGACCCCCAGCACGTCAGCGGCGCTGGCTTTCGACGACTGGGTGACCATCCGGTCCAATACCGATGTCTACGTGAGCCTCAGCGCTTCGGCCGGCACCTACGCCACTTACCTGGGCGCGCCCGTCGGCGGCCGTGCCTTCATCGACCCGCAGTTCGTCGTCGACCCGGCCTTTGCATCGCAGTACACGCTCGTCGGCCTGCCTGCTGCCGTGCCGGAACCGGCCAGCGCGGCGTTGCTGTTGATCGGCGGCGCCTTGGTGGCACTGGCAACCGCCAGGCGCCGCGCAAAATCGCCGCATGAAAACCGCCACCTTTGTGCTGCTGGTGCTGGCTTCGGTGCCGGCCGCGGCGCTGGAACTCCGCGACGGTGACGTCCTGCTCTACCGCCATGCCCTTGCACCGGGCGGCGGCGACCCGCCCGGCATGACGCCGGGCGACTGCAGCACCCAGCGCAATCTCAGCGACGAAGGCCGCGCGCAGGCTCGCCGCATCGGCGAGTCGCTGCGCAAGCGCCTCGGGCCTGTGACGGTCACGGCCGTCTGGGCGTCTCCCTGGTGCCGCACGCTGGAGACCGCCCGGCTGGCCTTCCACGGCGCGCCGGTGCTGGCGCAGCCGGCCTTCGGCTCCTTCTTCGCCGAGCCCGGCCGCGAGACCGAGATGCTCCAGCAGGCCCGCACGCTGCTCGCCGGCTGGCGCGGCCCCGGCGTGCTGGTGGTGGTGACGCATCAGGTGACGGTGACGGGGCTGAGCGGTGTCTACCCCGCGTCGGGCGAAGGCGTGGCCATGCGCTGGCACTCGGGGCACGGCGAGGTGCTCGGGCGCCTCGACCCACCGCCGCCCTGATCGCGCGCGCACCGGCAGGCCGCCAGCGTTCGACCGTTTCGAAGACGCGTTGGTCGGCTTGCAGCCCTGCGCCTTACACCCCCACCCCCATCCGGGTGGCTGGTACCAAGTTAGGGAGTAATGCCTGGAGCCCGGCGGCGACTGCACCCCGCAGGGTATCGCCCTGCGAGCCAACCTACAGGAGATCTCCCCCATGAACACTCACCCCCACGCCGCAGCTGCCCGCCCATCAGCCCTGTCGTCGCAACGCCTGGCCACCCTCGGCCTGGCGCTTGTGGCCGCGCTCTCGCTCCCTCAACTCGCTGCCGCACAGGCGCCGGCCTACCAGATCACGTTCAAGAACCTCACCAGCGACGCCGTGGCCACGGGCGCGGCGACGGCACAGACCGGCCAGCGGCTGTCGCCACCGGTGTTCATCACACACAGCGCCGACTACACGGCCTATACCGTCGGCCAGACCGCGCCGGAGACGATCTGGCAGATCGCCGAAGGCGGCGACCGCAGCTTCCTGCTCAATGAAGTGAACGCGCTGGTCGGCACCAGCGTGCGCAGCGTCGTGGCACCGCTGTCGGCACCGCTGCCTCAGCAGGACTCCGTGACGGTCATGGTGCAGGCCGACGCCTCCCACCACCTGCTGTCGTTTGCCAGCATGCTCGGCTGGACGAACGACGGCTTCGTCGGCGTCAGCGGCCTGGACCTGTCCACCATCACTGGCACCGTCACCATCAACCTGTATGGCTACGACGCCGGCTCAGAGAAGAACAACGAGGCCAACGGCTTCCTCGGCGCACTCGGCTCGGGCAATGCACGCGATCTCGAAGGCGGCGTGATCACCACGCACCTGGGCATCCGCGGCGACGCGAACGCGCCGGCCGCCTGGAACTGGCTGCCCGGCCCCGCCGCCAGCCTGACCATCAGCGCCGTGCCAGAGCCGGGCACCTGGGCGCTGCTGGCGGGTGGGCTGCCGCTGCTGCACCTGCTGCGCAGGCGTGCCGGTGCCGGCACCGCAAACAAGGTCTGAGCGCAACCTGGGCGGGGTTGCCCACGCCTGTGATGGGCGCCCTGCCTCAGGGCAACACGGCGCCTTCGACAACGGCGTCGTGTTGCTGTCGTTCAACGGCCGCCGCACGGCTTGCCTGCAGGGCGCCTCAGGTGCCCTGAAGCGCCTCCACCACGCCCCAGAACGCGGGCTTGGGCGTGTAGTCGTCATTGAAGAGCAGCGGCCACACCTTGAACGGATAGACGTAGTTCATCCACGTCTCGCCGTCCACCAGGCCCCAGAAGGTGATGCCGGCACGCTGGGCCTTGGGCACAGCGTCCAGGTAGGCCTTGACGATGGCCTTGCAGCGGGCCTTCTGCGCCTGAGCGATCTCGTCGGTCAGGGCCGGTACGCCGTAGATGTTGTCGAAGACGTCCATCTCGGAGATGCGCACCTTGTAGCCCCGGTCCGCCACGGCCTTGAAGGACTGATGGATGCGCTCGTTGCTCGGATCGCCCTGGGTCGCGGAGACGGCCGTGCCGAGGCCGGTGTGCATCTGGAACCCGACGCCGTCGACGGGGATGCCGCGCGCCTTGAAGTCGTCCAGCATGGCGAGCAGGGTGTCGAGTTTCTTGCCGCCGCCCTCGATGGAGAAGTCGTTGTAGTACAGGTCGACGCCGGGCGCTGCGGCACGGGCGGCGATGAAGGCGTTCTCGATGTACTTCCTGCCGACCTTCTGCAGGAAGATGCTGTTGCGAAAGCCCGAGGCGGCACTCTCGTCCAGGGCTTCGTTGACGACGTCCCAGCTCTGGGTGCGCGTGCCGAAGTGGCGGCAGATCTGCGTGACGTGATCGTCCAGCATGGCCGCCCAATCGCCGCTGTAGGCCTTCATCCAGTCGGGGATTTCAGAGTCCCAGTGCCAGATCAGCGTGTGGCCGTGCAGGCGCATGCCGTGGGCTTCGGCATAACTGGCCAGCTCGTCGGCATCGGCAAAGAAGAACTCCTTCTCGCCGGGGTGCAGGTAGCGCATCTTCATGATCACGCCCGCCACCAGGCTGTTGAAGTGCTTGTTGATGGTGGGCAGCTGCTCGGGCAGCGTGAAGATGCTGCGCGCCTCCTTGGCGGCGCTGACTTCCACGCCGATGGGGAACTCGGCCAGGTCCTTCAGCGCGGGCACCACGGCCGGCGGGGGAGCGGGCGTTGGCACCGGCGCGGGTACCGGTGGCGGTGGGGGCTGCGTTTGCACCGGCGGCGCCGGGGCCGGCGCGGGCACGCTGCCGCCCCCGCCACAGCCCGTCAACGCCAATGCCAGGGTGCCCTGCACCACGCTACGTCTGTCCATTCCGTGCTCCTGTTCCCCGGCACGACAACGCTGTCAATGCCAACCTGAAAAAGGCTGCCGGTGAAGGCAGCCGTCGTCGTGAGAGCGCGGTTGTAGCGGTTGGCGCGTGAGGCGGCCAGGGTGCAATCCCGGCGTTCGCAGGCTTTCCGGTCAGTCCGCCGCCCCGGGTCAGTCAGGAAACTCGACGCGGATCGCGGAGGTGCACTCAACCAGCGTTTTTCTGGCGGGTGCCTGACCGCGGATGCCGCAACTGGGCACGCCAGTTCAGCCGCGCCGAC
>SEEY01001049.1 GCA_004211235.1 Rubrivivax sp. | reverse complement strand
GCCTTTCAGTGCTAGCGGCAGGCCGGCGGCGACGAACAGCACGCGCTCGCACCGCGCGGCCACGTCCTGGTTCAGGCGGCCCGCTTCGTCGGCGTAGGCACGCGAGACTGCGCCGTAGGGCACGATGCCCATGCCGACTTCGTTCGACACGAAGATGACGTCAACCGCCGCGGGTTCGTCCAGGAAGTCCAGCAGCGCCGCGCGCTCGGTGGTGAACAGCGGCGTCAGGTCGATCGGCCCGACTTCCGGATAATCCATGTGCGCGGGAAACATCAGGTTGCTGAGCCACAGCGTCAGGCAGTCGACCAGCACGATGCGTTCCGGCGTGCACAGGCGGCGCAGGGTGGCGGCCAGCGCGGTCGCTTCCTCGACGGTGCGCCAGTGCGGCGGGCGGCGTGCCTGGTGGTGGGCGATGCGCGCCGCCATCTCGTCGTCGCCCGCATGCGAGGTGGCGAGATAGATCACCTCCTTGCCGGATGCCTGCGCCAGGCGCTCGGCCAGCGCGCTCTTGCCCGAACGGGCCCCACCGAAGACGAAGGTACGGCTCATGCTTGTGCTCCCAGCAGCAGGCCTGCCGCGGCTTCCGGATTGGAGGCGAAGAAGGCGTGGAAATACGATGCGGTCAGCGACCCGCTGCGGTACAGCGCTTCGCCCTGGGCGCCGGATGGATGCTTGACCGCGTGCGCGGCCGCCGCAGTCTCCGTCTCCAGGCGCGAATAATGAAAGGTATGCCCGCGCAGCACGCCGGCGGCGGTCGGCATGCCCTGCGCACCCAGCCCGGCCAGGCGGCCCTGCATTTTCACCTGTCCCGGCAACAGGCCGGCCATCGGCCAGGCGTGGCCGTCCTTGTCGGTGATCGATTCCGCCACCGCCATCATGCCGCCGCACTCGGCCAGGATCGGGCAGCCGGCGGCGTGCGCGGCGCGGATCGATGCCTGCCAGTGCTGCGCCTGCGCCAGCGTTTCAGCGTGCAGTTCGGGATAGCCGCCGGGCAGGTAGACCGCATCGGCACCGTCCGGCACCGGCTGGTCCGCCAGCGGCGAAAAGAAGGCCAGCTGGGCCCCGAGCGCGCGCAGCGTGTCGAGGTTGGCCGGATACAGGAAACAGAAGGCGGCGTCGCGCGCGATCGCCACCGTCTTCCCGGCCAGCAGCGGGGCGATCGGCGCCGGCGCCAGGGGACTGTCGTCGCAGGTTTGCGGCGGCATGGCGTCCCAGGCCGCGTCGTCGAACTTCAGCTCGTCGGCCAGCGCATCCAGAAG
>SEEY01000255.1 GCA_004211235.1 Rubrivivax sp. | reverse complement strand
GTCCCGCTGTGCAAAGCAGCTAGCATCGACGCCCGCCCTGGGAGGTGCCGTTTGTTGATGAAGTCCTGTTTCAAGTTCCTGCTGGGCCTGTCGTTCGCTGGCCTGTCGATGGGCGCAGGCGCGCAGGCGCCCATCTCGCCACCGGCCGCACAAGCTCCCGCGGCTGCAGCTTCCGCGCCGCTGCCCGCACCGGTCGTGTCGGCCAGCGCCCGCCGCCTGTACGAGCGCAGCAAGGGCCAGCTGCTGCAGATCCGCACGCTGCTCAAGACGCAGGACAGCCAGGCCTCGGTGGGCTCGGGTTTCCTCGTCAGCGACGACGGCCATGTCGTCACCAACTACCACGTCATCAGCCAGTTCGCACTGGAGCCCGACAGCTACCGGCTGCGCTATGCAACGACCGACGGCCAGGGCGGCGCGCTGGAGCTGCTGGACTTCGACGCCCGCCGTGACCTGGCCTTGCTGCGCGCGGTTGGCGATGGCTTGAAGGGGCGTGGCGCCCTGCAGTTCCGCCCCCAGAGCCAGCCGCTGGCCAAGGGCGAGCGCATCTACTCCATGGGCAATCCGCACGACGTCGCCTTCGCTGTTGTCGAGGGCAACTACAACGGCCTGGTCGAGCGCGGCTTCGACCCGCTGATCTACTACGCCGGCGGCATCAACCCCGGCATGAGCGGCGGCCCGGTGCTGGACGAGGACGGCCTCGTCGTCGGCGTCAACGTGTCGACGATGCTGTTCGCGCAGCAGGTCAGCTTCCTCGTGCCGGGGGAATTCGCGGCCGGGCTGGTGAAGCGCAGCGTCGGTGCCAAGCCGATCACCTCGGCCGCCTGGACGCGGCTGCGCGACCAGCTCATGCGCTACCAGGACGAGCTCGTCACGCGCTTCGTCTCCCAGCCCTGGGAAAGCGCCAACCACAAGCGCTACCGCCTGCCCGTGCCCAAGCAGGAGTTCATGCGCTGCTGGGGCCGCGGCACGCCGGCCGACAACAAGGGCCTGGACTTCGAGCGCTCGCAATGCCGCATGGACCATGCCCTCTTCGTCAGCGGCAACCTGCAAACAGGTTGGCTGGACATGTCGCACGAGGCCTACGACGGCGAGAAGCTCGGCGCGCTGCGCTTCGCGCGCCAGTACTCGGGCAGCTTTCGCAACGAGCGCCTCGGCCAGTCCGACAAGTCGCGCACCGCGCCCTTCTGCAAGGAGCAGTTCGTCGACCGGGATGGTTTGCCACTGCGCGCCGTCGTCTGCCTGCGCGCCTATCGCAAGCTGGAAGGCCTGCATGACGTGAGCATCCTCGTGACGACGGTGGATGCGGCCACCCAGGGCGCGCTCGGCCGTTTCGACGCCCGCGGCGTCAGCTTCGACAACGCGCTCAAGCTCGCGGCGCATTACCTGGAGGGTTTCGCGTGGACGAACGGCAGCAAGGCGAAATGATGGCGGACGCACCCGTGGCGCCGGCCATGCCCGCCGCGCCGGCAGCGGCCGTCGTCGAGCTGCTCGGCCGCGACGGCCGCAGCATGCTGATCCAGCGCGTCACGCAGTGGCCGGTGCGCATCGGCCGCTCGCCGGCCTGCGACATCGTGCTGGATGACGCCCACATCGCCGCCGAGCACGCCGAGCTGCAGCTGGCGCCCGGCGGCGTCGTGCGTCTGAAGCTGCTGGACAGCCGCAATGGTGGTGCCGTCGCCGGCAAGCGCCTGGCCGCCGGTGCCGACGCGGCGCTGCCGGTGGGCGGCGCCTTCCAGCTGGCCGCCTGCTCACTGCGCCTTCGCACCAGCGCCGACGTGCTGGCGCCCGAGCAACTGCTGATCGTGCAGCCGACGCGCCACTGGGCGCTGTTGCCGCTGCTGCTGCTGAGCATGCTGTTCTTCCAGTGGGTGGACCGCTGGAGCGCCGTCGACCCCGACGCCCGCTGGATCGACTACGCGTCGCCGCTGCTCGCGCCGCTGGCCTTCGTGCTCGCCTGGGCCGGCATGTGGTCGCTCGCCAGCCAGATCTTCCAGCACCGTTTCCCGCTGGCGACGCATCTGCGCCGAGCCCTGCTCGTCATCGTCGCGATGCAGGTGCTGGACTGGCTGCTGCCCGCCGCCGCCTACGCCTTCTCCTTGCCGCGGCTGGTGGCGCTCGGAGCGCTGATCGAGCCGATCGGCGGCGCGGCGCTGGTGGCCTGGCATGCCCGTCTCGTCTGGCCGGGCGCCCGGCGCACGCTGGACATCGGCATCGCGGCGCTGCTGCTGCTCGGCCTGGGGCTGCAGGTCGGCAAGCGCCAGGAGCAGCAGTACGCGTTCGGCCCGCCCTATCTGGCCAGCCTGCCGCCCCCGGCGCTGCGCATCGCGTCGCCGCAGCCGGCCGAGACCCTCATCGAATCGCTGAAGCCGCTGAAGGCGGAGCTTGCGCGACAGGCGCGCAAGGACACCGACGGATCGGATCTGGACGACGACTGAGCCGAGCGCCGGTTCAGGTCTGGGGCAGGAAGCCGTCCACCGACAGGTAGCGCTCGCCGGTGTCGTAGTTGAAGCCCAGCACCCGGGCGCCCGGCGCAAGTTCGGGCAGCTTCTGCGCGATGGCAGCCAGCGTTGCGCCGCTGGAGATGCCCACCAGCAGCCCTTCCTGGCGTGCGCTGCGGCGTGCGTATTCGCGGGCCGCCTCGGCCTCGACCTGGATGATGCCGTCGAGCAGCGTGGTGTCCAGCACCGCCGGCACGAAGCCTGCGCCGATGCCCTGGATGGGATGCGGGCTGGGCTGGCCGCCGCTAAGCACCGGCGAGGCCGTGGGCTCGACGGCGTAGACCTTCAGCTGCGGCCAGGCGGCCTTCAACACCTGCGCGCAGCCGGTGATGTGGCCGCCGGTGCCCACGCCGGTGATCAGCGCGTCCAGCCCGTCGGGGAAGTCGCGCAGGATCTCCTGTGCCGTGGTCTGCACATGCACCGCAGGGTTGGCGGCGTTTTCGAACTGCTGCGGCATCCAGGAGCCCGCATGCTGCTCCAGCAGCTCACGGGCGCGGGCGATGGCGCCCTTCATGCCCTTCTCACGCGGCGTCAGGTCGAAGCTGGCGCCATAGGCGAGCATCAGCCGGCGGCGTTCGATGCTCATGCTGTCGGGCATCACCAGAATGAGCTTGTAGCCCTTGACGGCGGCCACCATGGCCAGGCCCACGCCGGTGTTGCCCGAAGTCGGCTCGATGATGGTGCCGCCCGGCTTGAGCAGGCCCTGCGCCTCGGCGGCTTCGATCATCGACAGCGCGATGCGGTCCTTGATGGAACCGCCCGGGTTGCTGCGTTCCGACTTCACCCACACCTCGTGGCCGGGGAACAGGCGTTGCAGGCGGATGTGGGGCGTGTTGCCGATGGTGTCGAGGATGCTGGCGGCTTTCATCGAGGGCTCCGTTCGTGTGACCGCCGCAGTGTGCCAGCGAGCTACTTGGTGCGGGGCTTCGGCAGCGCGTCGTCGCCATGCTTCATGCGGCCTTCGCGCATCAGCGCCACGCTGATTGCCACCGCGCGGGCGGCGCGCTTCACTTCGGCCTGCATGTCGGTATCGCGGTCGAGCGCGTCGTGGCTGGTGGCGTAGGGCTCGTAGTAGCCGATGAAGCGGTCCAGCCGTGCGCCGAAGCCGGCGTCGACGAGGCCCATCCAGTCCAGCCAGTCCGACAGGGCGCGGCGCGTGCCCTCGATGCCGGCCACGTCGCCATGCACGACGACGCCGTAGACGCGGCCGGCGAGGTGCTTCGGATAGTCCCATCCCTGCAGCTCGATTTCGCGCGCCAGCTCGGCCTTTTTGCCCTGCGTCGAGGTCGGGTCGGGATTGCCGCCGTCGGCGCACACCAGGCGGTCCATCATCAGCTTCAGCGGGCTGGTGACCTGATACCAGTGCACGGGCGTCATCAGCAGCACGCCGTGGGCGCGCACCCAGTGCTCGTAGATCTCGGCCATCCAGTCGTTGGTCTGGCCGGCGGCATGGTTGGGGTAGCAGCTGCAGGGCCAATGGCACAGCGGCATCGCGGTGGACACGCAACCCTTGCACGGATGGATGTGGCGGTCGTAGTCGGACGTGAGGCGGCTCAGGTCCAGCACCTCGACGGCCATGCCCTCGGCCTCGCAGGCGGCGCGCGCCATCTGCGTCATGCGCCAGCTCTTGGACATCTCGCCCGGGCAGGTGCCGTCGTTGCGCGGCGAGGCGTTGATGACGAGCACGCGCGACGGCGTCGACGCATCTGCCCACTGCGCCTGGCATTGCTTCAGGCGCAGGTGCGTGTCGTGCCATTCGCTGGACAGGTCGTAGTCCGGATCGGCGAAGCCCGCGCCGGCCTTCAGGGTGTTCGGCGCCTTGCGGCCTTCATGAAAAGCTTCCCAGGCGATCTGCTCCAGCCGGGCCAGCGCTTCCCGCTCGGCATCGAAGGCGGGGTCGATGAAGCGCCGGCGAAAGCGCTCGCCGAATTCGTCGCGCCCCGTCGCCTGTGCCTGGCCGGTACGGATCGGTGAAGTCATGCGCGCTCCCGTGGTGGATGTGCCGCAAGGCAAGCCGCGTTCCTGCTGCTGCGATACTGCCGGCGTGAAGCAAGCCAGACCGCCGCTGGGGCAAGCTCGGAAACGAGGCCCTGGAGGAAGGTCCGGACTGCATAGAGCGGCGTAGCAGCTAACGGCTGCCCGGCGAAAGCCGAGGATCAGAGCAACAGAGACGAGTCAAGGTGGGCCCCCGTCGGGAGGTGGTCTATGCGGCGCCGGCGCAAGCCGGTGTGGGGTGAGGCGAAAGCCTCGCACCATCGCGCGCAAGCGCGAACCGCGTAGCACCCAAGGCGGGCCAGGGCCCGCCTTGGGTGAAACGGGCAATCTCTACGCGCAGCAACACCAAGTAGGCCAGCGTTGATGCGGCTCGCAGAGCTGGCGGGTAGGTGGCACCGAGCCGGGCAGCGATGCCCGGCCCAGAGGAATGGCGGTCACGTCATGCATTCCGTTAGGGATGGGTGGCGCACAGAATCCGGCCTATCGGCTTGCTTCACACTTTTTCGAGTTTTCGGCACGCTGGCGTGGCACTGCGGTGCTTTGTCACGCCGCGTGCTGCCAGTTTCCTTGCCCTGCCGCGGGTCGTCGCCCAGACTGAAGTTGCCCGGTTCCATTCGATCAGCCTGTTAGGGCGACGCCGGGCAATCAAGGGAATGTATGAAACTGAACCAATTCGCTTGCGGTCCAAGCTGATGCTCGGATTTGCCTTGCTGGCAGCTGTCGAGCTGCTGGTGTCCGGTCTGGCGCTCAATTCATTGAGCCGATCCAACGGGCGTTTCACCGACTACCTCGACGGCGTCGGCCAGCGCGAGCACCTGGCGAACGAGGTGCGCGGTGCCGCTGCGCGGCGCGCCATTGCGGCGCGCAACCTCGTGCTGGTCACGACCGCCGCGGATCGCGAGGTCGAGAAGGTGGCCGTCACGCAGGCACACGAGGACATGCAGCAGGCGATGGCCAGGCTCAAGGAGTCGCTCGGCAAGGCCTCCGACCTGGGCGACCGCGACCTCGCGCTGGTGGGCGAGATGGAGCGCATCGAGGCGCAATACGGCCCCGTCGCCCTGGCTATCGGTGGCATGGCCCTGAGCGGCAAGCGCGACGAGGCCATCGCCAAGATGAATGCGGAATGCCGGCCCCTGCTCGCTGCACTGCTGAAGGCGACCAACGACTACCTGGTCTACGAGGGTGAGCAGTCCAAGATGCGCCTGGCCCAGGCGGAAACGGCCTACAAGGGCGACCGGCTGCTGATGCTGGCCGTCAGCGCCGTGGCCGTGGGAGCGGCGGTGCTGCTGGGATGGACGCTCAGCAATGCCATCACGCGGCCGCTGCAGCGCGCCGTGAATCTCGCCGAGGCGGTGGCCTCGGGGGATCTCAGTTCCAACATCGTCATCGACAGCCACGACGAGACCGGCCAGCTGCTGGCTGCGCTCAAGCGCATGAACGACGGACTGGTGGACATGGTGGGCCGCGTGCGCCAGTCGGCCGACAGCATTGCCACGGCTTCGCAGGAGATCAGCAGCGGCAACCATGACCTCTCGAGCCGCACGGAGCAGCAGGCCAGCGCTTTGCAGCAGACGGCGGCGTCCATGCAGCAGATGACGA
>SEEY01000254.1 GCA_004211235.1 Rubrivivax sp. | reverse complement strand
TCCACAAGGACGGTTTCTGGGCCTGGCTGATCGTGCTGTCGCCCTTCGCGGTGGCGGTGGCCTGGTGGGCATGGGCTGACTCCAGCGGACTGACGCAAAAGAAGGCCATGGATGCGCTGGACGCCAAGAAGGCCGCCCGGCGCGAGCAATTGATGGAAGGCCTGGGTCAGTTCAAGCCCGGGGCGAAGAAGAAGCGCTGATCCGGCTTGCCGCGTGCCCGGCTCCGTGGCTGAAGCCGGCTGTCAGTTGGCAAGCAAGCTCACTCGAACCGGTCCAGCACGGCACCGCTGCTGGCGCTCGATGCGTTCTTCGCGAACTTCGCCAGCACGCCCCGCGTGTAGCGCGGCGCCGGCTTGACCCAGGTTGCGCGGCGCTTCGCCAGTTCCGCGTCGTCGACGTTGAGGCTGAGCACCAGCTGATGCGCGTCGATGGTGATGGAGTCGCCATCCTGCACCAGGGCGATGACGCCGCCCTCGTAGGCCTCCGGCGCCACGTGGCCCACCACCATGCCCCAGGTGCCACCCGAGAAGCGGCCGTCGGTGATCAGGCCGACGCTTTCGCCCAGGCCCTGGCCGATCAGCGCGCCGGTGGGCGCCAGCATCTCCGGCATGCCCGGGCCGCCCTTGGGGCCGAGGTAGCGCAGCACCATCACGTCGCCGGCAACGATCTTGTTGGCCATGATGGCGGCCAGCGCCGATTGCTCGTCGTCGAACACCCGCGCCGGGCCGGTCATCACCGGCGTCTTCAGGCCGGTGATCTTGGCGACGCAGCCTTCCGGGCTGAGGTTGCCCTTCAGGATGGCCAGATGGCCTTCGGCATAGATGGGCTTGGCGACCGGCTGGATGACGTCCTGCTCGGCGCTCAGCGCCGGCACGTCGGCCAGGTTCTCGGCCACCGTCTTGCCGGTGATGGTGATGCAGTCGCCGTGCAGCAGGCCGGCGGTCAGCAGCTCCTTCATGACGGCGGGCACGCCGCCGGCCTTGTGCAGGTCGACTGCCAGGTACTTGCCGCTGGGCTTGAGGTTGCACAGCACCGGGATTTTCTTGCGCATGCGCTCGAAGTCGTCGATGGTCCAGTCCACCTCGGCCGCGTGGGCGATGGCCAGGAAGTGCAGCACCGCATTGGTGGAGCCGCCCGTGGCCATGATGACGGCGACGGCGTTCTCGATGGCTTTCTTGGTGACGATGTCGCGCGGCTTCAGATCGGCCTTCACGGCCTCGACCAGGTAGACCGCCGCCTTCTTGGTGTTCTCGACGACCTCGTCCTCGACGTTGGACATGCTCGACGAATACGGCAGGCTCATGCCCAGCGCCTCGAAGGCCGAGCTCATCGTGTTGGCGGTGTACATGCCGCCGCAGGAGCCGCTGCCGGGGATGGCGCGCTTCTCGATCTGGCAGAAGTCTTCCTCGCTCATCTTGCCGGCGCTGAACTGGCCGACCGCTTCGAACACCGAGACGATGTTCAGGTCCTGGCCCTTGTAGTGGCCTGGCTTGATGGTGCCGCCGTAGATGTAGATGGCCGGCACGTTGGCGCGCAGCATGCCCATCATGCCGCCGGGCATGTTCTTGTCGCAACCGCCGATCACCATGACGCCGTCCAGCCACTGGCCGCCGACGCAGGTCTCGACGCAGTCGGAGATGACCTCACGGGACACCAGCGAGTACTTCATGCCCTCGGTGCCCATGGCCATGCCGTCGGAGATGGTCGGCGTGCCGAACAGCTGGGCGTTGGCGCCGGCGGCCTTCAGGCCGATGACGGCCGCGTCGGCGAGCTTCTGCAGGCCGGAGTTGCAGGGCGTGATGGTGGAGTGGCCGTTGGCGATGCCGATCATCGGCTTGCCGAAGTCGCTCTCCTGGTAGCCCATGCCGTAGTACATGGAGCGGTTGGGGGCGCGGGCGACGCCCTCGGTGATGTTCTTGCTGCGGCGGTTGAAGCTCATGGAGGTCTCCTCGTGAAGGCCGAAGTTTGGCGTGCCGCTTCATGCTTTTCAAATATATTGTTCCCGTTGAATCAATACGTGCCGTGAATCGATGATCGAGCTGCGCCCCCTTCAGCAATTCCTCGCCGTGGCCGATCTGCTGCACTTCGGCCGTGCTGCCGAGCGACTGCACATGAGCCAGCCGCCCCTGACCCAGGCGGTGCGCAAGCTGGAGGCGGAGCTGGGCGTTCAGCTGTTCGAGCGCAGCAGCCGCAGCGTGCGACTGACGGCGGCCGGCGTGGCGCTGCAGGTGTCGGCCCAGAAGCTGCTGGGCGATGCCGCCGCGCTGCCTGCGGAGGTGAGGGCGGTGGCGGCGGGCCTGGCCGGCCGGCTGCGGCTGGCCTTCGTGTCCACGGTCGGTTTCGGCGGCCTGCCGCAGTGGCTTCAGTCGTTCCGCGAGGCCTGCCCGCAGGTGGCGCTGGCGTTGCGCGAGGCGACGCTGGATGTGCAGTTGCAGGACTTCGCCGCCGGTGCCATCGACGCCGGCTTCGTCATCCACACGCCCGGCAGCGCGCCGGCCGGCTTCGAGCGCCTGTCCATCGGCATCGAGCCACTGGTGCTCGCCCTGCCCAGCAGCAACGAGGTGCCGAGTGATGCTCAATGCCACGAAGCGCCGCTGGTGATCTTTCCGCGCGAGGTGGCACCGTCGCTGTATGACGCCATCCTGGCCCATCACGGCGCGGCCGGCGTGGCGCAGGAGGCGATCCAGATGCAGACCATCATCAACCTGGTGTCGGCTGCCATCGGCGTGGCCTGGGTGCCGGCGAGCCTGCAGGGTCTGCAGCGTGCCGGCGTCGTCTACCGTGCCATGGCGGGCGCGCCGGAGGTCGAGACCAGCCTGATCTGGCGCAGCGACGCGCCGCCCGCCGTGGCGCGCTTCGTCGAGCACGTGCGGCGCCATGCCTGAAGTCACGCCGGGCAAACCCGGGCATCCGGAGCGCCGCCTGCAGCGTTGAGCCCACGCCTACCGGAGCCCCGATGACCTTGCGCATTCTGCCCCTCTCGCTGACCCTGCTGGTCGGTGCCGCCCACGCCGACCTGCTCAAGGACCCCCAGTGGCAGGCCTGGCTCGACAGCGGCAAGACTGCCGAGCTGACCCGCGCCGCGCAGGCCCGCGCCAAGGCGCAGCCGGACGACGACCAGGCCGCCGTCGCGCTCGCGCTGGCGGCCGTCGACGACAACGACGCTGCGCGTCTCGAGTCGAGCCTGCCGGCATTGCAGGCCTGCGCGGACAAGCGCCCGCAGGCCATCTGCAGCTACACCCTCGGCCGGGTCTACGGCCAGCAGGCCATGACGGCCAGTGTCTTCAAGATGCCGGGCCTGGCCAGCAAGACCAAGGAGCAGTTCGTCAAGGCCGTCGAGCAGGACCCGCAGTTGTTCGAGGCGCGCAGCGGCCTGGCGCAGTTCTACCTGATGGCGCCGGGCTTTGCCGGCGGCAGCGAGGCCAAGGCGCGCGAACTGGCGGCCGACGTGCAGGCCCGTCAGCCCGAACAGGCCAAGCTGCTGCGCTTCCTGGCCGCCGCGCAGGCCAAGGACTGGCCCGGCGCCGAGCGCGAGCTGGCGAGCGTCGAGCCCGGTGATGACCGCACGCTGCAGCGTGAGCTGCGCAATGGCTGGATGCGCCTCGGTGCGGAGCTGGTCGAGCAGAAGTCGTTTGACAAGGCCAGAAGCGTGTTCGAAGCCGTGCAGCGCGAGTTTCCACAGCACGCCGCCGGCCCCTACGGTCTGGCACGCGTCGCGCTGGAGACCCAGCAGCCCGACGAGGCCCTGCGCCTCCTGGAGCGCTGCCGCACTTTGGACAGTGCCGACCGCTATCCGGTGGACTACCGCGCCGGCCTGGCCTGGCAGGCGAAGGGCGACAAGGCAGCTGCCCGGGCGGCACTGGAGCGCGTGGTGCAGAACAGGCGCTCCAGTCCGCGCGTCATGGAGGACGCGAAGAGGCGGCTGGCCGAACTGGCCTGACCGGCGCCGCGGGGAAAAAAGGTGGCTGGCTATGATGCCGGCCGCTTTCCTTTCGCCTGAGACCCCATGCTGGTTCACCCCCAGTTCGACCCCATCGCCCTGCAGCTCGGCCCCGTGGCCGTGCACTGGTACGGCATCACCTACCTGATCGCCTTCGGCCTCTTCCTGTGGCTGGCGGGCAGGCGGGCGCGCATGCCGCAACACGCGGCCGTGGGGTGGACGAAACAGGACGTCGACGACGTGCTGTTCTACGGCGTGCTCGGCGTCGTGCTGGGGGGACGGCTGGGCTACTGCTTCTTCTACAAGCCCGACTACTACCTGCATCATTTGCCCGAGATCGTGGCGGTCTGGAAAGGCGGCATGGCCTTCCATGGCGGGCTGCTGGGCGTGCTGCTCGGCCTGTGGCTGTTCGGTCGCCGCCGCGGACGCAGCTTCTTCGAGGTGTCCGACCTGATCGCGCCCTGCGTGCCGCTGGGCATCATGGCCGTGCGCCTGGGCAACTTCATCAACGGCGAGCTGTGGGGCCGCCCGGCGCCGGCCGACCTGCCCTGGGCCATGATCTTCCCGCAGGCCAATGACGGCGGCCTCGCGCGCCACCCGTCGCAGCTCTACCAGGCGGCCGGCGAGGGCCTGCTGCTTTTCATCATCCTGTGGTTCTATGCCCGCAAGCCGCGCGCGACGGGGCAGATCTCGGGCGTGTTCATGATGGGCTACGGTGTCTTCCGCTTCGTGGCCGAATACTTCCGCGAACCCGACGACTTCCTCGGTCTGCGCGCGCTGAACTGGAGCCAGGGCCAGTGGCTGAGCCTGCCGATGATCCTGGGCGGCATCGCCATCTTCGTGTGGGCCACGAAGCGCAACCAGCGTCCGGCCTGAGCTGACCCATGAGACAGATCTTCTTTGACACCGAGACCACCGGCCTGGATGCGGACAAGGGCGACCGCATCATCGAAGTCGGCTGCGTCGAGATGGTCAACCGCCAGCTGACGGGCAACAACCTGCACCTGTACATCAACCCCGAGCGCCCCAGCCACGAGGACGCGCTGCGGGTGCACGGCCTGACGGAAGCCTTCCTGGCCGACAAGCCGAAGTTCGCCGAGATCGTCGACCAACTGCTGAACTTCGTCGCTGGCGCCGAGCTCGTCATCCACAACGCGCCTTTCGACATCGGCTTCATCAATGCCGAGCTGAAGCGCCTGCGCCGCGGCGTGCTGACCGACCACGTGGGCGGCGTGCGCGACACGCTGCTGATGGCGCGCGACCTGTTTCCCGGCAAGGCGAATTCCCTGGACGCGCTGTGCCGCCGACTGGAGGTGGACAACACCAAGCGCGTGCTGCACGGCGCGCTGCTGGATGCGGAGTTGCTCGCCGATGTCTACATCCGCCTGACACGCGGGCAGGACGCGCTGCTGATGGACGAGCATGGCGACAGTGCCGGCGGCGATGCGCATGCGGCCATCGAAGCGGTCGACCTGAGCCGCTTCGATCTGCCTGTGCTGCTGGCGGACGTGGCCGAAGCGGCGGCCCACGCCAAACTGCTGGCCGACCTCGACAAGGCCGCTGGCGGCGCCTGCAAGTGGCGGGTGCTCCAACCGCTGCCGGCCGTGGCATAATCGCGGGCTTCGCGCACGACGCGAATTGCTTTCGGGGCGGTTAGCTCAGGGGTAGAGCACCACATTCACACTGTGGGGGTCGCAGGTTCGAAACCTGCACCGCCCACCAATCCAACGAAAGAAGCCGGCTGCAAGAGCCGGCTTTTTGCTTTTCGCCCGCCGTCCGCGTCAGCGCGCGGCTGCGGGCCGCCAGAGATCGTCGAGGTGCGGGAAGCCCCAGTTCTCGGTCGGCTCCCGGTCGATGATGCGGTCCGTGCACGTCGTCGAAGACAAACAGCGTCTCGACGTCACCTGGATAGCTCGAGGCGAGCGCGGCGCGGAAGTTCTCGGCTGCCCCCACGTCGAGTCCGCGCACCGGACGGATGACCGTGATCGACGGATAGCGCGCGAGCGGACGCGCCGGCACCGGGGCCCGCGAGACTGCACTCGCGAACACGCGATGCCAGACCACCACATCGACGAGGAGGACCAGCCCGAGCGTTGCGAGCAACGTGTCCATGCTCAAGGGTAGCAGCCGCTAGACCGTCGCCCTCCGCGGGCGC
>SEEY01001048.1 GCA_004211235.1 Rubrivivax sp. | reverse complement strand
CCGTGACGGCGGCGCGCCGCGCCAGGGCAATGGCCCGCGCCTGACGCAGCCAAAGCGTTAAGCCACAGCGTCACATCGCGGCCCGCTCTCTTCGGAGGGCGGGCCGTTTTTCTTGGCTGATCTAATTCCGCGCCATGGCCCGCCCCCCGCTCGACAACTCGCTCAAGTTCAACCTGCCGGACGGCACCGTGGTCAGCGCCGAGGAGATGCTGCGCAAGCTTCGCGAGGCCAAGGCAGCGCAGCGCACCGAGCAACTCGCCACACCTGGCGATCTGCCCGAAGCTGACCTGCAGACGCTGCTCGACGCCCTGCTGCTGCTGGGCGGCACGGCCAGCATCAATACCGTCATCCAGTGGCTGGCGCTGACCGGCCGGGAGCGCGCCAATGGCGAAGCCTTCGACCACTACGCCACCCGCGACGGCCTGCAGGCGCTGGTGGCGCAGGGCCGCGCGCAAGGGCTGTACGGCAAGGGCACGCGCGTCACGCTGGCCGACCATGTCGACCGCCTGCAGACCCTGCTCGCCGACCGCGGCCACGAGCGCTACTGGCGCCAGCGCCTGTGGCTGCTCGGTTCCGGCCGCGGCGACTGGCAGGACCCGATCGGCTGGGTGAATTTCCGCAGCGACGAAGACATGCGCAGCGTGCTGCGGCTGATGATCTTCTCGGGCCTGCCGGCCGCTGAATACCGCGAGCTGCTGGCCACACGCCTGACCGAACTGAGCCCGCCCTTGCTGGCCATGCAGACGCTGCTCGACCCCTGGTGTCCGCGGCTGCTGGGCCAGATCGACGCCGAACTGCGCGACAGTCTGCTCGGACAGCTGATGGGCGGGCTGCCCGCCGGCCACGCGGTGCGCGCGGAGCTGCGCGCCTGGCTGCAGGCGGGCACGCAGACGCTCAGCATTCCCCTTCGCGGCCGCCTCGCCGAGGCCGACCTGCTGGCCCTTCAGCTGGACAGCGCCGAGGCGCATCTGCGCGGCCTGGCCGGCCCGGGCGTGACACTGCTGTCAGCCACGCGCGCCTTCGTCGCCGGCCGTTGGGCCGAGGCCAGTGCCGGCTTCGAGGCCGCCATCAAGGCCATGCACGCCAGCAGCCGCAGCCGCCGCGGCGCCCTCTCGCTCGACATCGCCCGGCTCTACCTGCTGAGCCTGCTGGCCCAGGACGATCCCAAGGCCTGGGCGCAGGCCCGCAAGTACGCAATTGCGGAGTCCGGCAGCCGCAGCCCCACGGCCTATGAGGCGTGGGGGCTGTGGGCGCACGGCATCGGCG
>SEEY01001047.1 GCA_004211235.1 Rubrivivax sp. | reverse complement strand
GGTTGCGGTTGTTGATGCCCACCAGCGGTGTCTTCAGCTTCAGCGCGCGCTCGAGTTCGTCGCCGTCGTGCACCTCCACCAGCACGTCCAGGCCGATGGCGTGGGCGGTGGCTTCGAGGTCGGCCATCTGCGCGTCCGACAGGCAGGCGGCGATCAGCAGGATGCAGTCCGATCCAATGGCGCCGGCTTCCATGACCTGGTATTCGTCCACCATGAAGTCCTTGCGCAGCACCGGCAGCTCGCAGGCCGCGCGGGCCTGGCGCAGGTAGGCGACGGAACCCTGGAAGAAGCGCTCGTCGGTCAGCACGGACAGGCAGGCAGCGCCGTTGCGGGCATAGGTCTCGGCGATCACTGCGGGCTGGAAGTCCTCGCGCAGCACGCCCTTGCTCGGGCTGGCCTTCTTGATCTCGGCGATGACCGCCGCGCGGCCGGCGGCGATGGACGCGCGCAGCGAGCGCTCGAAGCCGAGTTGCTCGCCCTTGCGGGCCTCGGCCTCGTCACGCAGCGAGGCCAGCGAGCGCTTCAGCTTCGCCGCGGCGACCTCTTCCCACTTGACCTCGACGATGCGTTTCAGGATATCGCTCATGCCTGCGCTCCCAGGTTCTGCGTCACCTTGACGAAGGTGTCCAGCTTGGCGCGCGCGGCGCCGCTGTCCAGCGCCTCGCGGGCGCGGGCGATGCCGTCCGCAATCGTCGGCGCCACATTCGCTGCGTACAGCGTGGCGCCGGCGTTCAGCAGCACGATGTCGCGCGCCGGGCCGGCGTGGCCGTCGAGCACGCCGAGCAGCATCTCGCGTGACTGCTCGGGGCCTTCCACCTTCAGGCTGCGGTTGCTGGCCATGGCGAAGCCGAAGTCCTCGGGGTGGATCTCGTATTCGCGCACCGCGCCGTTGCGCAGTTCGCCCACCAGCGTCGTGGCGCCGAGCGAGATTTCGTCCATGCCGTCCTTGCCGTAGACGACCAGCGCATGCTCGGCGCCCAGGCGCTGCAGCACGCGCACCTGGATGCCGACGAGGTCGGGGTGGAACACGCCCATCAGGATGTTGGGAGCGCCGGCCGGGTTGGTCAGCGGGCCCAGGATGTTGAAGATCGTGCGCACACCCAGCTCGCGGCGAACCGGCGCGATGTTCTTCATCGCCGGATGGTGGTTGGGCGCGAACATGAAGCCGATGTCGCACTCGGCCACGCTGGCCGCCACCTGGCGCGGCGTCAGCTGGATGTTGGCGCCGAGCGCCTCCAGCACGTCGGCGCTGCCGGTCTTGCTGCT
>SEEY01001046.1 GCA_004211235.1 Rubrivivax sp. | reverse complement strand
CGCGGCGGAACTGGAACGCCTGCTGGCAGCCGCGCCGCCGATGACGGGCGCCGAGTATCTCGACGCCGCCCGCCTGCAGGCATTGCTGGACGGCCTGCTGGCGACGGCCCGCGCGGCCATCGCCGCGCATGACGGCGATGTGCAGGCCTGGCTGCGGCGGCAGCACCCGGGCTGGCACATGGTCGGTCGCGTCTGCTTCCACCTCGCCGAGAACAGGGCCAACGAGCAGGCGCCGTTCGCCTTCCTCGCGACCTATGTCGGACAGGTCTCGCAGCAGGCCGGCGCGCGGCATCAGCCGCTGGGACGCGCGCTGCAGGAATATGCCGGCGCCGGCAACCGCGACATGCTGCTGGGACTGCTGCTGCCGGTGAACCGGGCCGCGGAAAACAGCCCGTGGCTGCGCGCGCTGGTGGATTCGGGCGCAGTATTCCGGCCGCTGGCCTGGACGCCTGCCGACGCCCACCAGTTCCTGCGCAACATCCCGGTGTTCGAGGCCGCCGGCATCGTGGTCCGCATTCCCGACTGGTGGAAGCCGCACGCGCCGCCGCGTCCGCAGGTGACGGTCAATGTCGGCAAGAACGCCAGCGGCATCGGCATGGACGCGATGCTGGACTTCGACGTGTCCCTTTCGCTGGACGGCGAGACGCTGTCCGATGCCGAATGGCAGCAGTTGATGGCGAGCGGCGACGGCCTGGTGCGGCTCAAGGGCCGCTGGGTCGAGCTGGACCGGGACAAGCTGGCCGGCGTGCTGGCGCACTGGAAAAAAGTGCAGTCCGCAACAAGAGGCGACGGCGTGTCCTTCCTCGAAGGCATGCGCCTGCTGGCCGGCGCCGCCATCGGCAGCAGCGAAGCCGACCTGCCTGCCAGTTGCCGATCAGCGAGGCAGGCAGCACCAGCAGGTGCGGGCCGACGTCGCCTTCGCGCTTGGCCAGCGACAGCAGCGCCAGCACCTGCACCGTCTTGCCCAGGCCCATGTCGTCGGCCAGGCAGGCGCCCAGCCCGAGACGATTGAGCCACCAGAGCCAGCGTACGCCGTCTTGCTGGTAGGGCCGCAGCGCGGCGTGGAATGCCGGGCCCGGGTCGGCGTCGCCCTGCGGCTGGCGCAGGCCGTCGAGCACGGTGCGCATCCAGTCGCCGGCAACGACGCTGGACCAGTCGGCGACGGTGGCAGGCAGGTCGGCTTCGCTGCTGCCGATGGCGGCGCCGGCCAGCAGGCGCATGCCTTCGAGAAAGGACATGCCGTCGCCCTTCGTGGCGGACTGCACCT
>SEEY01000253.1 GCA_004211235.1 Rubrivivax sp. | reverse complement strand
TACGTGCTCTTGCCCAGGCAGACCGTCAGCACATTGCGCGGGATGCGGAAATACTCCATCGTGCGCGCCAGCGCGAAGCTGTTGGGCGGAATGATGCAGACGTCCTTGTTGATGTCGACGAAGCTGTTCTCGTCGAAGTTCTTCGGGTCCACCACCGTGCTGTGGATGTTGGTGAAGACCTTGAACTCGGGCGCGCAGCGGATGTCGTAGCCATAGCTGCTGGTGCCGTAGCTGACGATCTTGCGGCCGTCCTGCTCGCGCACCTGGCCCGGCTCGAAGGGTTCGATCATGCCGTGCTGCTCGCACATGCGGCGGATCCACTTGTCGCTCTTGATGCTCACGTTGTTCCTCTCAGACCTTCATAGTTGTCGTGCCTTCCCGAGCGGCCGCCGTGGAACCGGCTTTGCCGGGCCACCAGCGGCGCCCCCTTGAGGGGGCCGGCGAAGCCGGTAGGGGGTGGGTTCATCTCGTCACGCCGTCGAAATACATGCTGCCGTCGAGGTCGAGGACGAAGCCCTTGACGCTGGCGCGCTGCGGCACGGCGGGCTGGCCGTAGGCGATGGGCGTCCATGGCAGCTGCTCCATCACCAGGCGCTGGGCCTTGGCATACGGGACCTTGCGATCCTCGCGGCTGAGCCCCTGGCGGCCCTCGGCCAGCAGCTTGTCGTAGGCCGGGCTGCACCAGAAGCTGCCGCTCGCGCCACCGCAGGCGAGCTGGCCGAAGGTGCCGGCCGGTTCGGGGTCGCCCATCCAGCCGGACAGCGCCGCGTCATGGTCGCCGGCGTCGATGCGGCGCAGGTATTCGCCCCACTCGTAGGTGACGATTCGCGCCGTCACGCCGACCTTGGCCCAGTCAGACTGGATCATCTGTGCCATGCGCTGACCGTTCGGGTTGTAGACGCGCACGACCGGCATGGCCCACAGCGTGATGTCCAGCGGCAGCACGCCGGCCTTCTGCAACAGCGCGCGCGCCTTGGCGGGGTCGTGCGGCGCCACCTTCAACGCCGCGTCATGGGCCCAGTTGGCCGCCGGGATCGGGCTGGTGGCGAGCCTGCCCGCTTCGCCGTAAACGGTGCGCACGATGGCCGCCTTGTCGATGGCCATGTCCAGCGCCTGCCGCACTTCCAGCTTGGCGAGCGCCGGCTTCTTGGTGTTGTAGGCCAGGATGCCCACGTTCATGCCCGGCGCGGTGGCGAACTTGATGGCCGGGTCCTTGCGCAGTTCCGCCTGCTCGGCGGGGCCGACGGGATAGGCGATGTCGCACTCGTTGCGCTGGAGGCGCAGCGCACGCACGCTGGTGTCGGGCGCGATGGCGAAGACGAGCTGATCGGCGCGCGGCTTCTCGTCCTTGCGCCACCAGGTGGCGTGCTTGACGTAGCGGATGACGCTGTCCTGCCGGAAGCTCTTGAGCTGGAAGGGCCCGGTGCCGATGGGTTGTTGCGCGATGCGCTGCGGCGTGCCGGCCTTCAGCAGCTGGGCGCCCTGCTCGGCCGACTGGATGAAGGCGAAGGCCTGCGTCAGTGCATGCAGGAAGGCCGCATCGCGCTCGGCCAGCGTGATGCGCACCTGGTGCGGCCCGAGCTTCTCGACCTTGCGGATCAGCTTCTCCCAGCCGAAGGCGACGACGTAGGGCGACACGCCGGGGAAGGCCTTGGCGAACGCACTGTCGCGGCTCAGCAGCCGGCCGAAGGTGAAGATCACGTCATCGGCATCGAACTCGCGCGTCGGCTTGAAGTCGTCGCTGACATGCCAGGTGACGCCGCGGCGCAGCTCGAAGGTGTAGGCCAGGCCATCGGCACTGACGCTCCAGCTCACGGCCAGGCCGGGGATGTATTCATCGGTGCCGCGGCGGGTCTCGACGAGGGTGCTGAAGATGGGCAGGTGGGCGATGTGGTCGACGCCACTGTCGGTCATCGCCGGGTCGAAGGTCTTGGGGCTGCCGGAAGCGCAGAAGCGCAGCGTGGTGTCGGCGCCGGCGATCAGGGGCAGAGCCAGCAGCAACGCCGCGAAACGCTTCACTTGATGATCTCCGCCGCCGGCACGAACGGCAGCACGCCGATGGCCTGGTAGAGCGCAGCCGGCGACAGCGCCTGCGTCTGCCCATTGCGACCCTGGAGGACCAGCGCCACGCGGCGCATGGCGCGGATGTCCGCCACCGGGTCGCCGTCCACCAGCAGCAGGTCGGCCTGTTTGCCGCGCTCGATGCTGCCGATCTCGTTCAGGCGGTCGCTGTACTTCGCGCCGTTCCAGGTGGCGATCTTCAGCGCCTGCCCGGCCGGGATGCCGGCCTGTACATACAACTCCAGCTCGCGCTGCAGGCCGAAGCCCGGCGTCGCATCGGTGCCGGCCACGAGCGGGATGCCGGCCACATGCATGCGGCGCAGTAGGTCGGTCATGACCTTCCAGCTGGCGCTCCAGCGCCGCGCCTTGGCATCGTCCATGTCGACTTCGGCCGCCAGCAGCTCGCGCTGCAGCACCGCCGGCAGGTTGGCCGAGATGGCCGCGTAGCTCGGGTTGGGCTGGCCCTGGCGCTGCGTGTACTGGGCCTCGAAGGCGACCATCGTGGGGTCCACCACGGTGCCGCGCTTCTTCAGCAGGGCCAGGAAGTCCTGAGTGCGGCGGTCGTTCAGCTTCAGGTCCGCCGCCTTGTCGCCGACGAGGTTGAAGCGCAGCAGCGTGCGCGTGTCGTCGGTCTTGCTGACGAGGAAATTCAGCGTCACCTGGTTGATGTGATGCAGCTCGTCGAAGCCGGCCTCCACCGCCTGGCTGGCCGTCATGAAGGCCGGCACATGGCCGCCGGTGCGCAGGCCCAGGGCCCGCGCATGCGCCACCATGGGCTTCACCCATTCCGGCCGGATCGAGTTGTAGAGCTTGAGCTGGCGGTAGCCGTGGGCGGCATACCAGTCGATGGCGGAGAGCGCGTCGGGCAGGTTGTCGGGCACGAAGTCGGCCTGCGACGAGAACGGGCTCTTGCCCTCGATGAAGCCGTTGGCCGCCAGCCGCGGACCCAGCACGTCGCCGCGCTCGAGTCGGCCGCGCAGCTCGGCGATGTCCGCCTTGTTGTTGCCGACGTCGCGCACCGCCATCACGCCGGCCGCCAGGTGCAGCAGCAATTCGGACGGCGAGATATGCACATGCATGTCGACCAGGCCGGGCAGCAGCGTGCGGCCCTTGCCGCTGATGCGCTGGGCCGGCGCGGCGTTCGTGAAACTGCCGGGCTTGGCGATGGCGGCGATGCGGCCATCGGCCAGGTAGACGTCCGACGGCCCGCGCAGCACCGCGGCCTGGGCGTCGAACCAGCGCACGCCATCGATGACCGTCAGGCCCGGCAGCGGCTGCGGAAGCTCCCGGGCCAGGCGCTGCAGCTGCGCCAGTTCGGCCACCTTCTGCGCGTCGCTCAGGCGGTCGACCTCGGCCTCGAATCCCTGCAGCACGGTGCCACCCCAGCCCGGATACACCTGCGCGAACAGCGCCCGGTTGTCCTCGCGCAGCCAGACGAGGCTGGGCGACAGGTCCAGGCCGGTGATGGCATACAGGCCGACCTCGTAAGCCTGGCCGGGCACGCCCAGCTTGTGCACCCGCTCGATGGACAGCCGCCCCACCGGCAGCGCTTCGGCGCGCGCTGCCTTGGCCGCGAGCAGGCTCTGCGCCACGCGCGCCAGCCAGGCCGGCGTCGCATGCACCGGCAGATAGACGGCCTCGCGCGGGGCAGCCTGCTCGCCGCGATCCACCGGCGAGCGCCAGACGGCCTTGCCGTCGGCCTGGCGCTCGAAGCTTTCGTCGATGCGCGCGCCGTAGGTGGACACGCCCTCCGTGCGGTAGCTCAGCCAGGCGCCGTCGGGCGCGAAGGTCAGCACCTCCTTCTGCTCCGGCCCGCGGCCGTTGTCGCGGTAGCTGTAGTCGGCCTCCTGGCGCTCGGCGGTCGCGTTCACCAGCAGTCGGCCGCACGGAGTCTTCATGCAGACGACGCTGTAGGTCTGCGCCTGGACCTGCGTCTGGGCAGCGGCCATCAGCAGCATGGCGAGCAGGACGGGCAGCTTCATCGACGGTCTCCGGCGGGGTCAGGTGGGGCGCACTTTACTGACGCGCCCCGGCCAGCGAGGCGACGCCCTTGTTGGCGAGCATGTCGGCGCGCTCGTTGCCCGGGTCGCCGGCATGGCCCTTGACCCAGCGCCACTCCACCGTGTGCAGCTTGCGCAGCGAGTCCAGCCGCTGCCAGAGGTCGGCGTTCTTCACCGGCTTGCCATCGGCCGTCTTCCAGCCGCGGCGCTGCCAGTTGATGATCCATTCCGTGATGCCCTTGCGCACGTATTCGCTGTCCAGGTAGACGACGACGTCGCAGCTGCGCTTGAGGGAGGCCAGCGCCTCGATGGGCGCGGTCAGCTCCATGCGGTTGTTGGTCGTCTCGCGCTCACCGCCGAAGAGTTCCTTGTCGTGGCCGCCGCTGGACAGCCAGGCGCCCCAGCCGCCCGGGCCCGGGTTGCCCTTGCAGGCGCCGTCGGTGTAGATGGTGACCAGCGGCTTCTTGATCGGCAGCGCAGGCTTGGTGGGTTCGGTCATTGCTTCTTGTGGTTGTTGTTCAGTGCGACGGCGGGCGCCTTCTGGCCGGCCGCGCGTGCGTTCCTGGCCAGGCCGATCATGCGCATGCCGTGCACGCGCTTGACCGCCTGGATGAAATAGACGGCGCCCAGCACCGGCCACCAGCGCGAGCCCACGCGCTCCGTCCACTGCCAGCGCTCCAGCCAGACGTCGCTGCGCAGCGGCGGCCGGTAGACGCCGAAGCGCGCGGCCTCGACCTCGAAGCTCAGCAGCTTCAGCCAGTCCCGCAGCCGCCAGTAGCCGATGAAGTCACCATCGCGCGGCAGATAGGGCTCGCCGCGGCGCCGCAGGCGGCCGAGGTTCTGGCGCAGGCCCCACAGGCTCGCCGGGTTCAGGCCGAAGACGATCAGCCGCCCTTCCGGCCGCAGCACGCGCTCGACCTCGCGCAGCAGCACGTGCGCATCCGCGGCCAGCTCCAGCGCATGCGGCAGCAGCACGAGGTCCAGGCTGGCGCTCTCGAACGGCAGGGCGTCGAAGTCACAGCACAGGTCGCGTCCGGCCAGCCAGCGGTGCGGCATGCGGTTGGCCTGCAGGCCGTCCAGTTCGGGCATGCCGAGCTGCAGCGCATGAAAGCCGAACAGGTCCGCCACGGTGGCATCGACCTGCGCCTGCTCCCAGGCCAGCAGGTGGCGCCCTGGGGGGGTCTGCAGCCAGGCTGCCAAATCTATAATCGGCGCTTTATCTGTCATGAGTTGGCGCCATTGACGCATAACTGGACGCTCAGGCCGATTCCTGCCTTCGACGACAACTACCTCTGGCTGCTCGACAACGGCCGCGAGGCCATCGTCGTCGACCCCGGTGACGCTGCCCCGGTGGCCGACGCCCTCGATGCGCGGCATCTGACGCTCGCGGGCATTCTATTGACCCATCACCACGGCGATCACGTCGGCGGCGTCGACGCACTGCGCTCGCGGCTGCACGGCCCCATCTACGCGCCCGCCGGCGAGAAGATGCCCGAGCCGGTCACGCGCGTGACCGGCGGCGATACCGTCGAATTGCTCGGCCTGCGCTTCGCCGTGCTGGATGTGCCGGGCCACACCGCGGGACACATCGCCTACTTCGCCGCCGACGTTACCGAGGGCTTGTCGAATGGCGACCCGCTGCTGTTCTGCGGCGACACCCTCTTCAGCGCCGGCTGCGGCCGCCTCTTCGAAGGCACGCCGGCGCAGATGCACGCTTCGCTGCAGTCCCTGGCCGCGCTGCCCGGCGAGACGCGCGTCTGCTGCGCCCATGAATACACGCTGTCCAACCTGCGCTTCGCGCGCGAGGTGGATCCCGCCAACCCGGCGCTCGCCGCCTATGCCGCCTGGTGCGAGAGCGAGCGCGCCGCCGGCCGGCCGACGCTGCCCAGCCGCGTCGGCACCGAACGCCAGATCAACCCTTTCCTCCGCTGCGCCGAACCGGCACTGCGCGAGGCCGCGCGGCGCCATGCGCCCCTGACACTGCCGACCGTGCCCAGCGCGGTCGACGTCTTCGCCACGCTGCGCGAATGGAAGAACGGATTCCGATGACGCTGACCCACCGACCCTCCC
>SEEY01001045.1 GCA_004211235.1 Rubrivivax sp. | reverse complement strand
GCAGCGTGTTCTGCCACGAGAAGGCATCGCCGAAGGCGCCGAGGAAGAGCAGCTTCCAGGCCTCCACCGGGCTGGTGCCGCCCAGCCAGACGAACACGCCGAACAGCAGCAGCGCCGCCGTCAGCGCGAAGACCGGCAGCAGCAGGGCTTCGGCGAACCCCTGCCCTCGTGAGGTGGCGACCATGGCGGCGGCTCCTGGCGTGGATGAGATGAGGCGCGGCGGCGTCAGACCTTGCCGACGACGCCTTCGACGAGGTAGTTCATGCCTTCGAGTTCCATGTCGGTCTGCTTGACGACCTTGCCCTTGGCGATGACGACCTTGCCGGTGTTGTCCTTGAGCTCGCCCTTGAAGATGTCGAAGCTGCCCTTGAGCATGTCGGCGCGCACGGCTTCGGCCTGCTTGCGCGCGCCTTCGGGCACGGCGCTGCCGTAGGGGCTGCTCTTCACGAAGCCGTCCTTGAGCCCGCCGCGCACGAAGTTCGGATGCGGCTTGCCACTCTGGGCGGCGTCGATGATCTGCTTGTAGGCCGTGATCCAGTTCCATTCGGCGCCGGTCAGGTAGGCCTGCGGTGCGAGCTTGGCCTGACTGGCGTGGTAGCCGCAGACGAACTTGTTGCGCCGCGCGGCCGTCTCGACGATGACCTTGGGGCCGTCCACGTGCATGGTGAACACGTCCACGCCCTGGTCCGCTAGGCTGTTGGTGGCCTCGGCTTCCTTGACGGGCATGCTCCAGTCGCCGGTGAAGATGACGGTCGTCGTGATCGCCGGGTTGACGCTGCGCGCACCCAGCGTGAAGGCATTGATGTTGCGCAGCACCTGCGGGATGGGCTTGGCGGCGATGAAGCCGAGCTTCTTGCTCTTGGTCGCGTGAGCGGCGACGACGCCGTTCAGGTACTGCGCCTCGTCGATGTAGCCGAAGAAGCTGCCCGCGTTCTTCGGGTGCTTGGCCTCGTTCCACAGTCCGCCGCAGTGGGCGAAGCGCACGTTCGGGTACTTGGGCGCCAGCGCCAGGATGTGCGGGTCGAAGTAGCCGAAGGAAGTCGGGAACAGCAGGCCCGCGCCGTCCTGCACGATCATGCCCTGCATGGTCTTCTGCACGGCGGCGGTCTCGGGAACGTTCTCCTCCTCGACGATCTTGAGGCCGGGCATCTTCTTCAGCAGCGCGGCCGATTCGGCATGCGCCTGGTTGTAGCCGTAGTCGTCCCGCGGGCCGACGTAGATGAAGCCGACCGTCAACGGCTTCTGGGCATGCGCCAGGCCACTCCAGCC
>SEEY01000252.1 GCA_004211235.1 Rubrivivax sp. | reverse complement strand
CGATCTGGGTGAGCTTCCTGGTTCAGCAGGTGGCGGATCCGGACATGGGTACGAGCTACGCCGTGGCTGCGCTGGGGCAGGGGCTGACGTTCGGCTCGCATGCAATGGATGGCGGCGTGACCGGCACGACGGCGAGCGTCGGCTCGTTCTACACCGCAGGAGGCGCGCAGAACGCGAACGCCGCCATCGCCGCCAACAGCGTGTCCTTGATCGCGCTGCGCTACGACTTTGCATCGTCGGGCAATGACACCATCAGCATGTGGATCAACCCGCTGCTGGATGCGCCCCTTGGCGCGCCGGATGCCAGCGGTGCGTTCAAGAACTATGCGTCCGCCTTCACGGGCGTCACGCTCGCCTACGGCGACTACAAGCCCTTCGTCTATGACGAGTTGCGCATCGGTTCCAGCTTCTCGGCAGTGACCGCAGTGACCGCCGTGCCCGAGCCGCAGAGCTTCGCCTTGCTGCTCGCCGGCCTCGGCGCGATTGCCTTATTGAGGCGGCGCCTCGGTTGAGCGCGCCCTGGCCCGCCGGCCTCGACCGCGGCCGGCGGGCTCGCAGGCGCCCGGGAGGCCGTGCGGCCACAGCCCGTCTTCCATGCGCATCCGGCCGCGTTGCCGACGCCTCGCCTGCGTCTAGGGTTGGCTCTGGCTCTGGCTCTGGCTCTGGCTCTGGCTCTGGCTCTGGCTCTGGCAGTTGGCCGTGAGCCACGTGCCGAGCTGAGGCAGCCAGGCGTCCACCGCGTCGGCCAGCCCGCGCACGGCGCCGGCCGCATCGGGCGAGGCCGGCTGTTCGACGCGCCAGTGCCGCTGCAGCGGTGTGCCCTGGCCGACGGGCCACAGCGTCGCCTGCACGCGCAGCACGGCCTGGCTGCTGCCCGTGCTGGCGAACTGCTGCTCGAACTCGTCCAGATTCACGGCCAGCAGACTTGCCGGCCGGCCGGCGCAGCCGGGAATGGCGGCCAGGCGTTCGCGCAGGCGCTGCGCCAGCAGCGCGGCCGGTGGCGCTGCCCAGGCGCTGTCGCGGTAGTGCTCCAGCCGCTGTGCCTGCTGGAACATCAGCCGGTAGGCGATGCCGTCGCCACCCAGCCAGGGCGGAGCGGTGACGTCGGCCAGGCGCCAGGCCAGCGGGCCGCCAGTGGCCGCTGCGGCCTGCGCGGGGCCGAGGTCGTAGGCGGCGCGGGTCGGCGCGGTCGGGGTGAGCGAGCAGGCGCTCAAGGTGAGCGTCACGGCGAGCGTGAGAGCGGGCAGGGTGATGCGCTTCATTTGCCGTCCTTCAGGCGTTCAGCAAAACCGGCCTCGCCCGGCCCGGGCGCCTGGGCGCGGCGGCCGAACAGCAGGCTCTGAGGCTGGTCGCCGAGATCCGCGGCGGCCCGCTCGACGCTGCGACTCGCGGCGGACAGGTCGGCCACCAGCGGCCGGCTGCGCGGTGGCGTGTCGCCCACCAGCGCCAGTTCCAGGCTGCGCGCCGTCGACTGGATCTGCCCGACCGCGCCGTCCAGCCGCTCCAGCACCGACGTGCGGGCCTGCAGTTCCTGGGTGAGGCGGCGGCCGTCGCCGGCCAGCGCCTCGATCTGCTGCAACGCGGTGCTGGCGCGCCTGGCTGTGGCGTCGGCGTCCCTAAGCAAGCCGGGCAGCTCACGCGCGCCGGGCTGCAGCGTGGCCATCAGGCGGCTGGTGTCGCCGGCCGCCTGCTCCAGTTGGCCGAGGGCACGGCCCAGCTGCGCGCGGTTGGCATCGCTGAGCAGCGCGTTCAGGCGGTCGGCCGTCTCCGTGACGCGGGCCAGCAGCAGCGGGCCGTTCTCGGCCAGGCGGTCCAGCAGCGTGGGCTTGAGCGCGATGCGCGCGCCGGGCGCGGCCCGCTGCAGCGGCGCGCTGGCGTCCGCCTCCTCCAGGCTGATGAAGGACAGGCCGGTGACGCCCTGCAGGCCCAGCTGGGCATGCGTGGTGGCCGATACCGGTGCGGCGGCATCGACGGCGATGCCGACCAGGATCTGCCGCGCGTTCTGCGGATCGAAGCCGATGCTCTCGACCCAGCCGACGTCCACGCCGCGCAGCTTGACGGGCGCCTTGAGATTCAGGCCGGAGACGCCACTGCGCGACACGACGGTGTAGTGAACGCGGGCCGTGCGGTCGCCCTGGAACCAGGCGACGCTGGCGGCGAGCGCCAAGCCGAGCAGCAGCAGGAACAGGCCGGCGGCGAGGGCGTGTGCTTTGTTTTCCATGTCAGTCGGATCAGAGGGTTTGTTCTTCGCGCAGCACCGCGGGCACGCCGCCCTCGTCGCTGGTGTCGTCCAGGCTGAGGCGGAAGCGCTTGACGTCTTCTTCCGCGCAGCGCTCCACGTGGCCGAGGAAGAAGTTGCGCACGAACGGGTGCGGCAGCCGGGCCACCTCGGCCAGCGGCCCGCAGGCAATGATGTGCTGTTCGGCCAGCACGGCCACGCGGTCGACGACGGCGAACAGCGTGTCGACGTCATGCGTGACCATGACGACGGTCAGCCCCAGCTCCTGGCGCAGCTTGCGCAGCAGCTTGACGAACTGCTTGGCGCTGTCCGGGTCCAGCCCGGCGGTCGGTTCGTCCAGGAACAGCAGCTGCGGGTCCAGGATCAGTGCCCGCGCCAGGGACACGCGCTTGACCATGCCGCCCGACAGCTCCGCCGGCCGCTTCAGCGCGTCTTCCGGCTTCAGGCCGACCTGCGCAAGCTTGAGCATGACGAGCGGCCTGACCATGTCGCGCGGCACGCTCTTGAGTTCGCGCAGCGGCAGGGCCACGTTGTCGAACACGCTCAGCGCCGAGAACAGCGCGCCGGCCTGGAACAGCACGCCCCAGCGGTAGCGCACGCGCTCCAGGTCGCGCACGGCGCAGCGGCCCAGCGGATGGCCGAAGATCTTCACGGTGCCGGCCTGCGGTACGTCCAGGCCGAGCAGCAGGCGCAGCAGCGTCGTCTTGCCTGAGCCGGAGCCGCCGATCAAGGCCATCACCTCGCCGCGGTGCACGGTGAGGTTGAGGTGGCGGTGGATGACGTGGCTGCCATAGGCCGTCGTCACGTTGTCGACTTCGATGATGGCCTCGTGGCTGTCGTTCATGGGTCTACACACCGAGGTTGGAAAAAAGCACCGCAAAGATCGCGTCGACGACGATGACCAGCGTGATGCCCGTGACCACCGACTGCGTGACGCTCTGGCCCAGGCTTTCGGTGTTGGGCTTGACGCGCAGGCCGAAGTGGCAGGCCAGCAGCGCGATGAGGCCGCCGAACAGCACCGACTTGCCCCAGCCCAACCACAGGTTGGCCGGCTCGACGACGCTGGGCAGCAGGTGCAGGAACTGCACCGGGTCGAGCTTGAGCTGTGCGCCCGCGGCCACCATGCCGCCCACGAGCATCAGCGCGCTCGTCCACAGCGCCACCAGCGGCAGCGAAACGGCCAGCGCCAGCACCTTCGGCGCCACGAGTCGCACCGTGTGCGAGATGCCCATCACCGACAGCGCGTCCAGCTCCTGCGTCACCCGCATGACGCCGATCTGCGCGGTCATGGCCGAGCCCGAGCGGCCGGCCACGATGATGGCCGCCAGCAGCGGCCCCAGCTCGCGCAGCACGGCCAGGCCGAGGATGTTGATGACGAAGATGTCGGCGCCGTAGGTCTTGTGCTGGCGCGAGATCAGGTAGGACAGCGTCAGGCCGACGAGAAAGCCCACCAGCGCCGTGATCGGCAGCGCCTGCGCGCCGGTGCGGAAGATGTTGGCCGAGATCTCGCGCCAGCCGATCAGGGACGGGCGGCGCAACATCTGCGCCAGGTCCAGCAGCAGGCGGCCGGTCAGCGCGACGATGTCCAAGGCATGGCCGGTGAAGGTCAGCAGCCGTGCCTGGGCGAGCGCGAGGCCGGGGCCGAGCTGCGGGCGGCGCCGGGGCAGCGCGCCGGGCTGCAGGAACTGGGCAAACAGCGTCACGTGCTCAGGCAGCCACAGCAGCCGCGACGGCGTCTTCTGCCCCCAGCCCTGCCAGAGCGTCAGCGCGCCGGCACTGTCCAGGCGGGTGATAGCGCGCAGGTCCCACAGCGGCTCGCCGCCCGCGGCGACGATGCCGGCCACCCGCTCGCGGAACTCGTCGTAGCGTCCGCGCAGCGCCAGCAGCGTCCAGTCGCCGCTGACACGCCATTCACGCTCGCCACTGGCCTGCAGCTGCGGTTCGGCATCGGGTACGCCGCCGGACCGGGCCTGGGGCGGCTCGGGCAGGGAGAGGGCGCCAGCATCGCTCATGCCCTCACGCTAGCATGCGTTGAACCTTTGGCTGCCCGGGCGGAACTCACGCTGAACGAAAGGTTTCCATGCCGCTCTGGCAAAGCATCCGAAAGAAGCGCGAGGCCGCCCCGCCCGACGGCCGGGCAGCGGCCGCCGAAGCCCTGGAACTGGCCCTGCTGGCGGGCGTGAAGCGTGGCCGGCGGGCCGACTTCGACGCGCTCTACCGGCTGTACCACCCGCGGCTGTGGCGTTTCCTGACCCATCTGATGCGCCAGCCCGAGGCCATCGAGGAAGCGCTCAACGACACGATGCTCGTCGTCTGGCAGCGCGCCGACAGCTTCGACGGCCGCAGCAAGCTCTCGACCTGGATCTTCGGCATCGCCTACCGCAAGGGACTCAAGGCGCTGAGCCGGCAGGACCTGCCGCTGGACGGCGACGAGATCGACGAAGCCGCGGACCCCGGCCCAGGCCCCGCGGAGCAGTTCGACTTCGCGCAGCTGCGCGGCCGGCTGCGCGTGGCGATGGCGGAGCTGTCGCCGGAGCATCGCGCCGTCGTGGAGCTGTGCTACTTCCACGACATGGCCTACGGCGAGATTGCCGCCGTCGTCGGCTGCCCGCCGGAGACCGTGAAGACGCGAATGTTCTACGCACGCCGCAGGCTGCGCCTGCTGCTGGATGACCTGGCCGGTCATCATGGAGAGATGTGATGAGTGTGGTGATCCCGATGGAATCTGACGAGCACGCGACCGTGCAGGCGCTGCTGCCCTGGTTTGTGCGCGGCCAGCTGGGCGATGACGAAATGGGCGCGGTGCAGCGGCATCTGCTGCAGTGCCAGGCCTGCCGCGACGAGCTGGCGGCCGAGCGGCCGATGCAGACGCTGCTGAACGCCGCCGGCACGGCGCCCGGGAGCGGCGATGTCGAGGCCGGGCTGGCGAAGCTGCATGCCCGCATGCTGCCCGAGCCAGCGCCGCGGCAGGCCCGCAGCTCCTCACGCTGGATGCCCTGGGCGCTCGGCCTGCAGGGCGGGGCCGTCGCGCTGCTTCTCGGGCTGTGGCTGCAGGCACGCCAGGACGTGCCGGCCTATGAAGGCCTGGCCGCTGCCAGCAGCCCCGCCGTGGCGGCGGACGCCCTGGTCATGTTCAGGCCTGGCACCAGCGAGCGGGCGCTGCGCGAGCTGCTGCAGGCGCAGGGCGCCAGCATCGTCGCCGGCCCCACCGAGACCGGCGCCTGGCTGCTGCGGGTGGAGCCGCGTGGTCTGGCGGCGCTGCGGGCGTCTGCGCTGGTGGCGATGGCTGAACCCCTGCAGCCGGGGCCGGGGCGGTGAGGCGCTGGCTGGCGCTGCTGACTGCGCTGCTGCTGAACGGTGCGGTGCCGCGCGCCTTCGCCCAGGCGGAGGAGGCGCAGCGCCAGGTGCTCGTCATGCTGAACCTGCCCAAGGCGCACTACCGGCCGGATGGCAGCTATGCCGGCAGCTACGGCACCGGCGTGGGCCAGCAGTCGCGCCAGCGGGTCGCGCAGGAGCTGGCTCGTCGCCATGGGCTGGAGATGCGCAGCGAATGGCCCATGCCGCTGGCCGGCGTGGACTGTTTCGTCATGCGGTTGCCGGAGGATGACCGCCGCAGCCCCAGCGAGGCCGCGGCCGCCGTCGCTGCGGACGATCGCGTGGCCTGGGCCCAGCCGGTGAGCCTTTACCACGCGCAGGGCAGTGGCCAGGAACCGCTCTATGCGGCCCAACCGGCGGCGAAGCAATGGCGGCTGGCGGAGTTGCACGAGCTGGCAACCGGTCGCGGCGTGCGTGTGGCCATCATCGACAGCGGGGTGCAGGCCGACCATCCCGACCTGGCGGGCCAGGTGGTGCACCAGCAGAACTTCGTCGATGACAGGCCATTGCCGGCCGAGAGTCACGGCA
>SEEY01001044.1 GCA_004211235.1 Rubrivivax sp. | reverse complement strand
ATCGAAGGCTGCCCGCTGTTCGACATCCGCCCGGTCGCCTGGGAAGCCCCCCCTCCGGACGAGATCGACGCCCTGCTGATCGGCAGCGCCAACGCAGTGCGCCACGGTGGGCTGGACCTTGCGCAGTACCACGGCAAGCCCGCCTTCGCGGTGGGCAAGACGACCGCCCAGGTGCTCAAGGCGGCAGGCTTCCCCATAGCAGCCGTGGGCAAGGGCGGCTTGCAGCCTATGCTGGACGCACTGGCCGGGCGCAGCCTGCGGCTGTTGCGTCTGTCGGGGGTGGAGCATCTGCCGGTGGCGGAGCCGCAGGGCATCACGCTGGTCACGCGCATAGTCTATGACGCGATCGCGCTGCCCATGCCGCCGGAACTGGCAGCAGCCCTGGCCGGCGGCGGGGTGACCTTGCTCCATTCCGGCGCGGCGGCCAGCCATTTCGCGGCCGAGTATGACCGCGCCGGGCTGGACCGTTCGGCCATGAAGCTGGCCGCGCTTGGCCCCCGGATTGCCCATGCCGCGGGCACTGGCTGGCGCGAAGTCCGCTCGGCCGCCGCCCCTCGCGAGGCTGCCATATTGGCATTGGCGCTGGACATGTGCCATTGAGCGCGCCTGACGGAGAAATCGAGAGAGCACCCAAAGTGCCCAGCGGGGTCGGCCTATGAACGAAACTGAAGACGATTTCCTTGCCCGCGTGAGAGCACGCGAGGAAGCAGCCCGCCAGGCGTCTGGCGAGACTGGGGCCGAGGCGCCTTTCCAGGCTTCGCGCAGGCCAGTGGCCGCGCGTACCCGCCCGGTGCGTGGACGCGGCAACTGGGTGTTCGGTGCGGCGCTGGTCGTGCTGCTGGCTGGCGCAGCGGGCTTTGGCTATTACGCCTGGCAGAAGGGCGGCAATTTCACCCTCGGCAATGTCACTGTGACCACCGCCGAGGACAATGCCCAGCTTCCCCTCGCCGGAACCATCCCCGTGCCAGGATCGCTGGCTTCCGAAACGGCCGAGACGGTGGAAGCCGTGGCCGAACAGCAAAGCGGGCTGGAAGCGCGCGTCGTGGCGATGGAACAGCGCCTTGGTCGGCTGGACCTTCAGTCCCAGGCCGCAGCCGGCAATGCTGCGCGGGCCGAAGGGCTGCTGATCGCCTTCGCCACCCGCCGCGCGATCGAGCGGGGGACCCCGCTTGGCTATCTGGAAGAACAGCTCAAGCTGCGCTTCGGCGATGCCCGGCCCAATTCGGTGCGCACCGTGATCGAAGGCGCGCGCAATCCCGTGACGCTGGACC
>SEEY01001043.1 GCA_004211235.1 Rubrivivax sp. | reverse complement strand
GGCCCATCGCCTCCAGCATGAACCAGGCGCCCGCGCGCGGCTGGGACGACGGCGACGAGCCCGCCCCGGCCGACGCCACCCGCGAGGAGACCGTGGCCTTCCTGCGCGCCGCCTGGTTCATGCTGGAGGCGATGGGCCTGGCGTCGCTGGCGCCCGAGCGGCTGCAGCAGGCGGTGGACCACAGCACCGTGCTGATCGGCGCCGAGGCGCTGGAGCCCTTCGTCTAGCCGGGGCACCCTGCCCTGCCATCTGCCCCTTCGGGAGAGCCCCATCAGCACCGAACGCCGTCAATTCGCCCGCGTCACCTTCGCCGCCGGCGCCGAGCTGATCACCACGCAGGCGCGCCTGCCCTGCCAGGTGATCGACATTTCGCTCAAGGGCGTGCTGCTGGAGCTTCCGCTGGGCGCCGCGGTGGACATCGGCATGCCCTGCCTCGTCAAGCTGCCGCTCGGCCCGCAGGACGCCGACATCGCCATGGCTGGCGAACTGGCCCATGTGCAGGGCCGCCACGTCGGCGTGCAGTGCCGCAGCATCGACCTCGAATCCATCACCCACCTGCGCCGGCTCATCGAGGTCAACCTCGGCGATGCGGCCGCCTCCGAGCGCGAACTCAAGGCGCTGATTGCCGGAGCCGCGCCGCGCTGAGCGGCGTTCGTCGCATCGGCACGGCCGGGCTGCACTCCCCGCCGAGAATCGCGGCGATGGAGGACCTGACGCCGCTGCAAGCCTTTCGCCGCATCTGCAACCTGCGCATGCTGGCGGGCGTCTACTACTTCTGCCTGCTGTATGCGCTGTCGCGGTCGCTGACCTGGTTCGATGCCGAGAGCGCGCGGCACTTCAGCGACTGGCTGTTCGCCCTCGTGCGCTTCAGCCGCCAGTCGCTGCTGACCGGCCTGGCGCTGCTGCTGGCGGTGGCGCTGGCCGAAGCCCTGCTTGCCGGCCGGCGCTGGCCACGCCCCGCCTCGCGGGCCGTGCAGGCTGTGGCGGTGGTGCTGGGGGCCACGCTCGGCACCTGGCTGCGCTACCTGGCCGCGGTGATGGACAACGCCGCCATGCCCATCAAGGCCGGCTGGGTGATCTCCACCGTCGCCATCTGGGCGCTGTTCGGCGGCATGGCGTATGCGCTGCTCGTCGTCAGCCGCGCCCAGCGCGCCGGGCGTGACCAGCTGACGCAGCTCTTCCGCGAGCGCGAGGCGCTCAAGGCCCAGCAGACGGAGGCGCAGCTGTCGGCGCTGAACGCGCAGATCGAGCCGCACTTCCTGTTCAACACGC
>SEEY01001042.1 GCA_004211235.1 Rubrivivax sp. | reverse complement strand
GTGCAGGCGGGGCCGGCACGGGTGCAGGCGTCGGCGCAGGCGAGCTCGGCAGCGGCGGCGGCAAGGGGCCAGCCACGGCGAACATGCCCACCCGGCCGGCACCCGCCGCCGACTGAACGGCCGCCCGCGTGGCGTCGGCCGTGCGCAGCGTGTAGGCATACGGCGGCACCCAGTTCTGCGCGACCGGCACGCCCTCGCAGCCCTGCAGCTCGATGTCGATGACGCCGGTCATCGGCTTGCCCAGGTCGTCCTTGTCGCTGATGAAGCGGTGGCCGCTGCTGCGCATCGAGATCGCGTCCTTGCCACCGGCCAGCTTGCCGCAGACCTCCTTGGGCTTGAGGCCGGTGAACTCGTAGAAGTTGTTCTCGTTGATGACGTCGGACTGGTAGCGCGCGTCCAGGCCGGAGCCGAACTTCATGTCGTTGTCGCTGGTCGTCGTGCTGCCGGTGACGAGGTTGTTGTACATGTGCAGCTGGCCGAAGCGCACCAGCGGCAGGCGGCTGTAGGCGTACTCCCACCAGTTGCCGGTCAGCGTGACGTGCAGGCGGCCGGCGTCGCTCCAGGCGCGGCCCGAGTCGCCGTTGCCGATCAGGCTGGTCTTGTGGTGCTTGCTGAAGACGCTGTTGGAGACGGTCACGTAGTCGCTGCCCCGTACCACGTCGAGTGCGCCATCGTGGCGGGTGTCGCTGGCCAGCGAATCCGGCGTGTCGCCGTCGCTGATGGTGACGTGGTCGATCCAGATCTGCTGGCCCCGCGTGACGGTGAGACCGTCCATGTAGGCGTTGTCGCTGTCCTCGGGGTTGACGTCCCAGGGCGTGTCGATGGCCAGGTTGCGCAGGATGATGTTGCGCGTCCACGTTGGGAACAGTTCCGGGTCCTTGCCGGCGGCGACCCAGGCCTTGAAGTCAGCTTCCGAGCCGGCGGCGGTCGTCGCGGCCTCGATGCCGATCAGGATCTGCGTGCCGGTGATGCGCGCCGGGCGGCCATTGCTGTCGTTGATGCCGACCAGCGTCGTGTTCGACGGGATGGAGAAGCTGCCGCCGTTCTTCTGGTCCAGGAAGCCCGTGTACTCCTCGAACACCGTGTTGCCGTCGCGCCAGCGGAAATCGATGTGGCCGACGATGCGGATGATCTTGGGCTCGTTCCTGGCTTCGCGCAGCGCCGCCAGCAGCTGCTCCTTGTTGAACACCGTGTAGACGCGGTTGGCCGCCGCGGACGAGCCGCCGGTGACCAGCACCTTGCCCTTGCGCGACTGGCCGTGCCAGCCGATGTC
>SEEY01000251.1 GCA_004211235.1 Rubrivivax sp. | reverse complement strand
CACCAGGTGGGCGAAGGCGGCGATGAGGCCCACGGTGATGGCCATGGACAGCCAGGCCAGCCGAACCGGCGGCTGCCAACGTGCCCAGGTCACCGGCACCGGCATCTTCACCCCGGCGGAGAACAGCGAAATCAGCACGGCCACTTCGGTCAGCACCTCCAGCATCGGCGCCTGCTCAACCGGATCAAACCTGAACCAGCCGAGCACGCTGGGGCCGATCAACACGCCGACGCCGAGGTACAGGATGGCGGGCGTCACCGGCAGGCGCTGCAACACGGAGCTGGCGATGCCCCGCGTCAGCATCAGCGCGCCGACGAGAACGAACCAGAGCGCGTTGTTCACGCCGTGCTTGCCGCGTTCGGATGGGCTCGACGCGACCGGGCGCCTGGCGAGGCGCGCCGGAGCGGCGTCGCGCCCGAGTCTGGGCGGCGTGCATCGATCTCGATGGCCGCAGTCGGCAAGGGGGCCAGGCGTCTCATGCGTGCTCCTTTCATCGGGCAGAAGCGCCACCCGACACGGGATGCCGGGCGCTGTTCGCTGCGTTGGGTGGCATGAGTGTGAGGCCGCTTGACGCCTGTTCGCGGGCACGCGTCTTGCCGCCAGGCCCGCCGTTTCGGCGAGTCGCACGCATCACGTCCCGCTCAGCGTCTCGGCACGGGAGTGATGGTCCCTCCGGCGGGAATCGAACCCACATTTGCCGCTTAGGAGGCGGCCGTTCTATCCATTGAACTACGGAGAGCGTCACCCGCCCGGCGCTCGGGTCGGGCGAGGGCGCGGATTCTCGCATGGGCGCTGGCCGTGCCGTCCCTGGCCGGGCGGGTCGCGCACAGCGGCGGCCGGGCGGCCTCTGCCTTGCGGATGAGTCCCTGCACCGCCATCATCGGGAGGACACCTTCCGCCTGCGAACCGCATGCTTGGCGAGGCGCTGCGGCTATCGTCGCCATTGGCAGGATTGCTTTGATGCGCCGGTAGCGGACTCCTAGACTGGCCCGCACTTCACCCGCTCCCCAGGAGACTCCGATGTCCGAATCACACTGCCCCTTTTCCGGCGCCAACGCCAAGCCCGCCGCCAGGGGCAACCAGCGCTGGTGGCCCAACCAGCTCGACGTCGGCCTGCTGCATCAACACGCCACGCGCGCGAATCCGATGGGCGGGTCATTTGATTACGCCGCCGAGTTCAAGACGCTGGATCTCGACGCCGTCGTGCAGGACCTGCATGCTCTGATGACCGACTCGCAGGATTGGTGGCCAGCCGACTACGGCCACTACGGCCCGTTCTTCATCCGCATGGCCTGGCACGCCGCCGGCACCTATCGCCAGTTCGATGGCCGCGGGGGCGCCAACACGGGCAACCAGCGCTTTGCACCGCTGAACAGCTGGCCCGACAACGGCAACCTCGACAAGGCGCGCCGCCTGCTGTGGCCGATCAAGCAGAAGTACGGCCGCAAGCTGTCCTGGGCCGATCTCTTCATCCTGACCGGCAACGTCGCGCTCGAATCCATGGGCTTCAAGACCTTCGGCTTTGGTGGCGGCCGGGCCGACATCTACGAGCCGGAGGCCGACATCGACTGGGGTCCGGAGTCCGAATGGCTGGCGCCCAGCAGCACGCCGGGCAGCCGCTACAGCGGCGAGCGCGACCTGGCCAAGCCGCTGGCCGCCGTGCAGATGGGCCTGATCTACGTGAACCCGGAAGGCCCGGACGGCAACCCCGATCCGCTGCTGTCCGCACGGGACATCCGCGACACCTTCGCCCGCATGGCGATGAACGACGAGGAGACCGTGGCGCTGGTGGCCGGCGGCCATACCTTCGGCAAGGCCCACGGCGCGGGCGCGGCGAGTCATGTCGGCAAGGAGCCGGAGGGCGCCGACATCCTCGACCAGGGCCTGGGCTGGAAGAGCAGCTATGCGTCCGGCATGGCCGGCCACACGATCACCAGCGGCCTGGAAGGCGCCTGGAAACCCAACCCGACGACCTGGGACAACGGCTATTTCGACACGCTGTTCGGCCACGAGTGGGAGCTCACGAAGAGCCCCGCCGGTGCCCACCAATGGCGGCCCAAGGGCGGCGCGGGCAGCGACACCGTCGTGGATGCGCACGACCCGACGAAGTTCCACGCGCCGATGATGTCCACCGCCGACCTGGCGCTGCGTTTCGATCCGGCCTACGAGAAGATCTCGCGCCGCTTCCACGCCAACCCGGCCGAGTTCGCCGACGCCTTTGCGCGCGCCTGGTTCAAGCTGACCCACCGCGACATGGGCCCCATCACGCGCTACCTCGGCAAGCTGGTGCCTGCCGAAGAGCTGATCTGGCAAGACCCGGTACCCAAGGTGGACCATGCACTGGTGGACGCGGCGGACGTGGCCGCGCTGAAGGCCCGGCTGCTCGCCTCCGGCCTGACGATCTCTCAACTCGTCGCCACGGCCTGGGCCTCGGCCAGCACCTACCGCGGCAGCGACCACCGGGGCGGTGCGAATGGCGCGCGCATCCGCCTCGCGCCGCAGACGGAATGGGCAGTCAACCAGCCGGCTGCGCTGTCACGCGTTCTGGCGACGATGGAGGCTGTGCGCAAGGCCTTCAATGACGCCGCTGCCGGCGGCAAGAGAATCTCGCTGGCCGATCTCATCGTGCTGGGTGGCAGCGCCGCCATCGAGGAAGCGGCGAAGAAGGCCGGCGCGGCCATCACCGTGCCGTTTCACCCCGGTCGCACGGACGCGACCCAGGATCAAACCGATGTCGACTCCTTCGAGCCGCTGGAGCCGCAGGCCGACGGCTTCCGCAACTTCCTCGCCGCCGGCCTGCCGGAGGCGTCGGCCGCGGAGCGCCTCATCGATAAGGCGCAGCTGCTGACCCTGTCGGCGCCCGAGATGGCGGTGCTGGTTGCCGGACTGCGCGTGCTCGGCGCCAACGCAGGCGACAGCGGCAAGGGGGTGCTGACGACGCGCGTGGAGACGCTCTCCAACGACTTCTTCGTCAACCTGCTGGACATGGGCACGCAGTGGAGGAAGGCGGACGATGGCGTGCTGGAAGGCGTGGACCGCAAGACCGGTCAGCGCAAGTGGACGGCCACGGTCGCCGACCTCGTGTTCGGTTCCAACGCGCAGCTCCGGGCCCTGGCCGAGGTGTATGCGGGCAGCGATGCCGGGCCGAAGTTCGTCGACGACTTCGTGGCCGCGTGGGTCAAGGTGATGGAGCTGGACCGCTTCGACCTGCGCGGATGAGTGACGGGCGCTGGCCAAGGCGCCAGAATGCCCTTCACCCGAAATCACGCGAGGCGCCCATGACCACTCACCAAGGCAGCTGCCACTGCGGCCGCATCAAGTTCGAAGTCGACGGCGACATCGACTCCGGCCTGTCCTGCAACTGCTCCATCTGCCAGCGCAAGGGCTCGCTGCTCTGGTTCGTGCCGCGCGCCTCGCTGCGCTTGCTGACGCCGCAGACCGACACGGCCAGCTACACCTTCAACAAGCACGTCATCCAGCACATCTTCTGCCCGACCTGCGGCATCCACCCCTACGGCGAAGGCAAGGCGCCGGATGGCAGCGCAACGGCGGCGGTCAACATTCGCTGCATCGAGGGCATCGACCTGGCAGCCGTGCCGGTGCATCACTACGACGGGCGGGCGAAGTAGTTCCAAGCGGCGTCGTGCATTGAACCGCGGACCGGCGCCGGGCCGCCCCAAGCCGGCCCGCAGGCGATGTGCGAGCGGCTCAATGCCGCAAGCATCGCCGTCCCCTCGGGGGCTGAGGTCGGACACATGGCGCCCAGTGGGCGGCTGTGCCTGCCGAAGAGCTGCGGCACTGCCGCAGCGCGGTCTGCAAGACCGACCAGGCTTGCCCGCGTCCAGCGAGGCAAGACTGGGCGAGGGGCTTCAGTTCCACTTCCACTGCCAGATCAGATCGAGCGCCGTGTCGTCTCCGCTCTGCGCGCGCAGCGTGAAGCGCTGGGCGATGCGGTAGATGAGCTGCCACGATCCCGTCGTCGCATTCAGCCCGCGCTCGTAGCCGACGTACCAGCGGCGCGAGATCTGCTTGCCCAGGCGGACGATGGTGGACTTCGCGTCGTCTTCGCTCTGGGACAGCGACAGTTCGTCCAGCCCGATCTGGCGCAGCGCCTTGCCGGTGGCGCCTTCGCCCTCGCCGCTGAGCAGCGCCAGGGCCGCGCGTTGCAACAGCGCGGTGTCGTTGCTCGCCAGGCCGCTGGGCTCGCGGCCGAGCAGCAGCCAGGAGAGCTTGTCGGTGTCGCTCATGTCCGGCTCGGAATAAAGGCTCACGCGGGGTGAGAGTGCCGTGCCGCCGACGTAGACGCCGACCCGCACGTCCAGATTCGGCCGCACCGCAAGCAGGTCCAGCGAGGGGTTGTCCAGCGCGCCGGTGAAGGTGATGTCGCCGCGCTCGATCTCCAGCTTCTGGCCGTAGGCGGCGTACTGGCCGCCGTCGGCGTTGAGCTTGCCGGTCACGCGCAACGGGCTGTCGTTCTTCTGTGCGATCTGCAACTGGCCGCGCAGCGTCGTCGACAGGCCGCGGCCGCGCACCTTGAAGTCGCGTCCGAAGTCCAGCGAGACGTTGACCGCGGAGTTGCGCGCCGCCTTGGGGGCCGGCGGCGCGGCCGGTCCGGCCTGGCGCGAACTGCGCACGACAGTGACGTCGTCGCCCAGCGTGGGCGCGTCGCCGCGCGTGAAGTCGAACAGGCCTTCGTCGACGCGCAGCTTGCCGGCCAGCGCCAGGCCCTTGTCGTCCAGGTCGAGCTGCGCGTCGCCGCTGGCGACGATGCGTCGGTCCACGCGCGACAGCACGCGCAGCTTGTCGGCCTTCAGCTCGACGTGGGCGCGCGGGCTGCTGCCCAGTTCGGCATTGCCGGTGGCACGCAGCCAGCCGTCGCCACCACGCGCTTCCAGCCGCGTCAGCTCGGCATGCTGGCCCTTCAGGTCGAGCGTGAAGCGCCCGTCGGTCACGTCGACGCCGAACAGCAGATGGCGCAGTGCCAGCCCTTCGCCGTCGACGCGGCCGGTCAGGTCTGGCGCGCCGAAGCGGCCGCCAACCTGCACGATCGCAGCCGCGCGGCCGGCCAGGCGCCAGCCGGCGGGCACCCAGCGGCCCCAGGTGGAAAGGTCGCTGACGTTGGCCTGCAGCACACCCTGCATCGGCGTGGCGGCATCGGGCCAGCGGCCGGCCGGCGTCAGCGTGAGCGCACCGGCGAAGCTGCCCAGCTCGGTGCCCGCCAGGCCCTGGGCGAAGCGCCAGATGCCGTCCTGCACATTCAGGGCGAGGCGCAGGTCGGTGAGCCCGAGCGGGCGGCTGCCGAACTCGTCGGTGACGCGCAGATCACCGCTGCGCCGCTCGATGAGCAGTTCGCCGCTGAGCCGGTTGTCGACAAGGCCCAACGACGCATGGCCGGCCACGCGGAGGTCGCCGCCCCAGCCGAAGTCGGGTTGCCAGCGCGCCATCAGCGGCGCGGCGGCGAGATCTTCGAGCTGCAGCTCCGCGCGCAGCTCGGGCCGCTCGCCGCCGGCCCAGCTCAGCGTCTGCCAGCGCACGAAGGCGCCGCCCACTTCGGCACGGCCAGGCTCGGCGCTCACGCGCAGGCCGGGGCCTATGCGGAGCGCCACATTGCTGGTGGCGAGTGTGGGCGGCGTTCCGGGGCGCAGCGGCGCCACGTCCAGCCTGGCGATGCGGCCGGCCCAGGCCTGGCCATCCCAGCGGCCCTGGGCCTGCAGCGTGGCGCCGATGTTCAGGTCCGGCCGGTCGCTGCCCGCCGGCGCCGGCAGCAGGCCGGCCACTTCGGCCTTGATGTCATGCGCGCTGCGCCGACCCTGCAATTCGAGCTTGGCCAGCTTGACGTTGGCCTGCGGGTGGCGCAGGCCGCCGACGTCGAGCGTCAGTGCCACGGGGCTGTCTCCGTCGGCGCCCGGCAAGGGCAATGAGCCTTGAGCACGCGCGTTGGCGAGCGTGATGCCCTGGGCGCTGGCATTCGTCAGCGCCAGACGGCCGCTGCCACCGATGCGCCATGCGGGAGACGAACCGCTGCCCGCGCGCTGCAGTTGAAGGTCGCCACCGCCTTCGGCGGCGCCGCTGACAGGACCCTGGCCGAACAGCGCCAGCAGCGTATTCAGCTCGGCCAGCTTTTGCGCCTGCAACTTGACGTTGGCGTTCACGGCCGTGGGC
>SEEY01001041.1 GCA_004211235.1 Rubrivivax sp. | reverse complement strand
GCACCTGGAAGCCGTCGACGCCGGGCATCATCAGGTCGAGCACCATGGCCGCCGGTTGCAGGCGAGGCAGGGCCTGCAGCGCCTCGTCGCCGCCGGACACGGCCATCGCCTCGATGCCGTTGGCCGCAAGTGCGGCGACCATCAGCTCGCGGCAAGCGGCCTCGTCGTCGACCACCAGCACCGGCCGGCCCAAGCCAAAGCGGTCGCGCAGCGGCACCAGCGCGCGCGCCAGCGCCGCGCGGCGCAGCGGCTTGGCGAGCACGTCGGCAACCGGGAAGGCCACGCCCGGCTCGGGGCCGCCCGCCGAAGGCGCCCAGGCCAGCACCTTGACGGCCGCGTGCATCGACGGCCCGCCGCTGCGCAGCTGCGCGAGCAGGCCGAGGCCGGGCCCATCGGGCAACGCCAGGTCAATGGCCAGCTCGGTGTAGCGCCGCGCCCGCCCCAGGCGCAGCACTTCCGCAGCGGTGGCCGCGGTGTCGGCCGCCACGCCGTGCTCGGCCAGCTCGCGCGCCACGCCGTCGCGCAGCGGGTGGTCGCGCAGCGCGACGAGCTGCTGGTGCGCGGGCCGCACCGCCTGCCCCTCGTGGCCTTCGGGCTGGCGCGGCAGCACGGCGTAGAACAGGCTGCCTCGGTCGGGTTCGCTGTAGACGCCGACGCGTCCGCCCTGCGCCTCCACCAGCCGGCGCGTCAGTGCCAGGCCCAGGCCAGAGCCCTGATGGCGCTTGGCGAGGCCGTCGTCAAGCTGCTGGAACTCGACGAAGAGCTGCCCCGTGCGGTCGGGCGGGATGCCGATGCCGCTGTCCTGCACCTCCAGCCGCCACAGCCGCGGGCCCTCGCCCACCATGCGAAGCGCCACACGCCCGCCTGCCGGCGTGAACTTGATGGCGTTGGACAGGTAGTTCAGCAGCACCTGCTTCAGCCGTGCCGGGTCCAGCACCAGGCCATGCAGCTCCGGCGCGATAGACGACGACAGCTGCAGCCCGCGCTGCTCGGCCAGCACCGCGACGGTGCCCACCACGTCGGCCACGAGCGCCGGCAGGTCGACGGGCTCCGGATGGAAGTCCATCTTGCCGGCCTCGATCTTGGACAGGTCGAGCACGCCGTTGATCATGTTCAGCAGGTGACGCCCGCTGCTGGAGATGTGCTGCAGCCACTCGCGCTGGCGCGCCTCGTCGATGGGCGCCTGGCTCATGGCCAGCAGGTCGGCGAAACCGATGACCGCGTTCAGCGGCGTGCGCAGCTCGTGCGACATGTTGGCCAGGAACAGGCTCTTGA
>SEEY01000250.1 GCA_004211235.1 Rubrivivax sp. | reverse complement strand
TCCTCGGCAAGTACCCGGTGCCGACGGCCTATGTCGACTTCAGCAGGCTGCCCGGCGGCGGCTTGAGCATCCCCATCGGCAGCGACCCGAACGCCTTCAAGATCGACTACGACAGCAACTCGCTGCGCATCGCGATGACCGCGACGCTGGGCCTGTTCGACCTGTTCGAGGTCAGCACCAGCTTCGACTTCGACTTCGAGCTGCCGTCCACCGGCCAGCTGATCCCGACCATCAGCCTGAAGAAGCTGACGAGCTTCCTGCCCGACAAGCTGCCGGGCTTCGACTTCCTCGATGGCGCCCTGGGCTTCCTGAAGAACCTCGAGCTGTCGATCGGCTTCGATCCCAAGCTCGGCCTGACGCTGTTCGGCTCGGTCGAACTGCCGAACCTGAACATCAACATCGCCAACTTCGTCCACATCCACGGCGACTTCAAGCTGAACCTGGGTGAGACGTTCACGGCGGACATGTACACCGGCCTGCCGGCCGAGCTGTCGCTGATCGAGAAGCTGCTGCCCGCGGGCACGGCGACGAGCATCCTGAACGGCCTGAAGGCCGTCGGCGGCCTCTCTAGCGACTATTCGCGGCTCTCCAACGTCACCTTCAAGGGCCTGAGCTTCGGCGCGGCCGATGTCGACGTCTTCATCGGCGTCGGCAACCCCGACTTCACGCAGCCGCTGTCCACGCAGGACGGCCTGATCGGCTTCGGCCTGCAAAACGTCGACCTCGGCCTGGGCTACTTCAAGGCCGACCTGCCGAGCTTCTTCAGCGCGCAGAGCTTCCTGTCGCTGCAACTGCATGCCGACCAGATCGGCACCTACGGGTTCGGCGACATCCTGACCATCCGCGCGACGGACGTGACCGTCGAGGTCCAGAACGGCGGCAAGCTGTTCGGCGGCGTCATGCGCTCGACGGCGGACTACTCCAGCATCCGCGCCGTCGATGCCGGCGGCATCACGCGCGTCGGCTACGAGGTGAAGACCGGCGGCACGCCGGTGCGCCTGACGATGAAGGGCAACGACCTCATCGGCCTGGACATCGGCCTGGCCGAGATTGCCGTCGCGGACTTCCTGTTCCTGCGCGGCTCGCTGGCCTTCCGCCAGGGCGACGTCTTCACCGTCGCCGTCGACATGGGCGGCCTGCGCCCGCTGCTGGAGAGCCTCGGCGTCAACGGCGACAGCCTGCCGCTGCAGGTCTCGGCGATGACGCTGGGCGGCTCGCGGCTGAGCGGTTTCGCCGGTGTCGGCGGGCCCTACCGCTACGGCGTCGACGCCAACAACGACGGCCTGCTGGACAACATCAACGACGGCGCCATCGGCGTCGCGCTCGACAACGTCGACTTCGGCCTGGCCATCATGACGCCGGCCATCGGCAAGTTCATCCCGGGCCTGGAGCAGTACTCGCCGCGCTTCGTCACGGCCAAGGCCTCGGTGGGCCTGGCCGGCCTTGTCGGCATCGACCACAACATCCTCGACGTGCGCGCCGAGGATGTCGAAGTCAACATCAACACCTTCTACGTGCCGTCCCTGCCGGCACCGGTGCAGGCGGCCATCCAGCTGTTCGGCCCGCCGGCCATCAACTACCAGCTGAGCCCCTCGTTCAAGGACTACACCGAGGACAAGAACGCCAACGGCGTGCTCGACCTCGGCGAGGACGCCAACCGCGACGGCCGACTGAACGCCCACGGCTTCGCCTTGCCGGCCGGCGGCGGCAACACCGTCTTCATCGACTTCACCGGCGACCTCATCCAGGCCAAGGTCGGCTACGCGTCCATCAACCTGGCCGGCTTCGTGCAGCTGTCCGCGTCGATGGCCTTCACCAAGCGCGGCTCCGAGCGCGTCACGCTGGACAACGGCGAAGAGACCACGGTCACGACGCTGGCCATCGGCATCAACGATGCCTTCGGCTTCATTGGCTCCGGCGGATATTGGAGAGACACGGACGGCGACGGCCGCATCACCGCCGCCGACAGCCCCGACACCTCCGCCGTCGGCTTCAAGATCGAGAACCTCGACGTCGGCCTCATCGTCGCCAAGGAGCTGGTCATCACCGCCCAGGGCGCGTCGGTCGGCGTCTACCTGGCCGCGCAGGCCTCGGTCACCGACATCGGCCTCACCGGCGTGCCGGACGTCACCTTCCACGCCAATGATCTGCACCTGGAGCTGAACACCGGCGTGCGCATCCAGATCGGCACGTCGCAGTTCATGAAGGACAGCGCGTCCGGCGCCGTCACGTTGGGCGGCGGCGTCAGCCTGACGGGCAACTTCACGGTCATCGACTTTTCGCGCGCCAGCTGGAAGAACAGCCTCGGTGTGATCTCCCCGGGTTACGCCATCGAGACCGGCAATCCCGACCACCCCATCGTGCTGCTCTACAACGAGCAGTTCCTGCGCCTCTCGGGCGAGGCCGAGCTGGACGTCTTCGGCCTTGTCAACATGAAGGGCGTGTTCGACATTCGCGCCAGCGCCAGCCAGGGCATCTCGGTCTTCGTGGACGTGAGGGCCCGGCTTGGCACGGAAGCCGCGCCGCTGTTCACCACGCATGCGACCGGCCTGCTCGTCATCCGCGACGGCATCGCGATGCGGCTGAACCTGTCCGCCAACCTCGACCTCGGCCCTGTCGCCAAGCTGCAGGCGGAGCTCGAGCTGACGATGAACAGCTTCGGCCAGGAGATCATCTACAACGTCCCGGACGAGTTCCTCGACAAGGTCGATTTCCCGGTCTACACGATTCCCGCCACGCCGCCCGGCAAGCCGAACTGGACCGGCCCCTACCTCGCCCTGACCGGCCGCGGCACCCTCGACCTGCTCGACGGCCTGCTCGACCTGCAGGGCGACTTCGCCATCATCATCTCGACGAGCGGCTTCGAGATGGCCGTCACCGCCACGCTGGACCTGCCCATCCTGGAGCCGCTGTCCGTCACCGGCACGCTGGGCATCGTCTCCGGCGGCATCTACGGCAGCCTGGAAGTGGGCGGCAGCGGAGCGGACAGCAAGATCATCGACGGCGGCGGCATCTTCGACGTCACCGGCCGCTTCCTGCTGCAGATCAACACCACGTCGCAAACCCAGCAGGTGCGCGGCCGGGACGCCAGCGGCAACGTCTTCAATGCGCAGGGCCAGCCGGTACTGGTCAACGTCAATCCGCACCTGCTGCGGCTGTCGGGCGCCGCGTCCATCAACATCGGCCCGATCTCGCTGACCGGCGGCATGGACCTGCTGATCGACGACCATGGCCTGCAGGCCAGCGGCAACGTCACGCTGGATCTCGGCGACTTCGGCGAGCTGTCCTTCGCGCTGGATGCCGCGTTCGGCACCGACGCCCACAACTCGCCCTTCTTCGCGCTGCGCGTGCAGACGCACCTGTCCTTCGGCATCTCGGTGCTGAACATCAGCGCGGGCGCGACGCTGTTGATCAACACCAGCAGCGACCCCTACACGACGCTGTCCGGCGTCACCATCGCCGCCGACACGCTGTTCGACCTGTCGCTGACCGGCTCGCTGAAGTTGCTGGCCTTCGACATCGACTTCGGCGGACGCATCAGCATCGTCAACGATGTGTTCAAGCTGGAGTTCAACGGCCACCTGAACTTCTTCAACGCGCTGCAGGTCAACGTCGGCGGCTTCGTGTCCAGCGACGGCCAGTGGGAAGTGCACGGCAACGCCGAGATCGACATCCATCTCGGGCCGCTGCACTTCAACGCCGGCATGAGCGTGCTGCTGTCCAGCCGGCCGCGCTTCTTCGCCGAGGCGCACGGCTCGCTGGACTTCGAGATCGACCTCGGCATCTTCGGCAGCATCGACTTCACCATCGCCGGCTTCGACGCGCAGATCGACATCACGCCCGCGGCAGCGTATGTGGCGGCGCGCGTGCGCGTCATGGGCATCACGGTCGGCGGCAGCTTCAAGTGGAGCTTCGGCAACCCGCCCGACATCAGCCACCTGGCCAGCGACGGCACGCTCTACCTGCACGCCGGCGACGCCTCGGGCCGCTACGGCAACGGCACGACCTACGACGACATCACCAACGAGGCGTTCAACGTCGAGCGCAGCGGTGCCAACATCCTCGTGCGCTCGCTCGGCGAAACCGACACCTACCTCGCCAGCAGCGTCCGCAAGATCGTCTACTACAGCGGCAAGGGCAATGACAGCCTCTACGTCGGCTCCGGCATCGCCGCGCTGCTCGACGTCGATGGCGGCCTCGGCAACGACGCCTTCGTCATCCTCGGCGGCGCGGCCGGCAGCACGGTGCGCGGCGGCGCGGGCAAGGACGAGTTCGCCAGCGGCAGCGCCGGCGGCATCGTCTTCCAGGGCGGCGACGGCGACGACAAGTTCGTCGGCGGCGACGCGGGCGACCTCATCGACATGGGCGCTGGCAACAACCGCATCTGGGGCAATGGCGGCAACGACGTCATCACCATCGGCGCTGGCGAGAACACGGTCGACGCCGGCGAGGGCGACGACCTCATCCAGATCAGCGCGGCCGGCGGCAAGCTGACGCTGAACGCCGCTGGCGGGCGCGACCGCCTCATCGTTGCACCGTTCACGAGCTCCGGCCCGCAGGTCATGAAGGACCACGAGCTGGTGCTCACGTCCACCGCCGGCGCGCGCGACATCGTCTTCAACGACAGCCTGGAGCGCCTGGAGCTGAGCGACCTGAACGCCGGCGGCACCGTGCTCAGCAACGTCAGCGGCGCCAGCTGGGGCCGCAGCGCCTTCGTCGTCGACGTGGCCGGCGTGCTGGACGTGCGGGACGCCAAGATCGTCGCGCCGCAGGGCCTGTTCAGCCTCAGCGCCGCCGGCATCACCGGCGCGCTGGACACGCAGCTGGCGCAGATCTCCGTCGTCAACCGCGGCACGGCCGGCGCAGCGAGCGCCGACATCGTGCTGCGCGAGGCCGACGACATCACTGTCGTCACCGACGGCCGAGTCAACGGCGGCCTCTACGCCGCCCACGGCGCCATCGACATCGACGTGGCCGGCCGCGAAGCGCTGTTCACGCTCGGCGCCGGCGTCATCAGCGCGGGCGACGGCAAGGGCATCCGCATCGTCGCGGACGACATCGACTTCCTCGCCGGCGCGAACACCGTGCGCGCCACCGGCGCCCTCGTCATCCGCGCCCACGACGACCACCAGAACTACGGCATCGGCGGCGCCGGCCAGGAGTTCTACGGCTACGACACGTCGACCGGCACCGGTGCCGAAGGCCAGATGTCGCTCGGCATGCGCGACCTGTCCGCGCTCGCCGACGGCTTCTCCGGCATCACGCTCGGCCACCGCGCACCCGGCGTGCTGACGCGCGTCGGCGACGCCGAGAACACGACGATCAACGGCTTCGTCTTCTCGGCAAAGTTCGACGATGCCGTCACCGTGCTGGGTGACCGCATCTACATCGTCGGCGACATGCAGGCCAGCCAGCCGGTGCTGCTGCAGTCGCGCCTGCTGGAAGTGCAGCGCCAGAACGTCAACGTGCCGCTCGGCGCGCCGGACTCCGGCATCACCGCGCCGAGCATCACGGCGGTGGTCGACGAGCAGATGGTGCTGTCCGGCTGGCTGCGCGCCGAGACACTCATCGACGTGCGCGTGCTGGGCACCACCGGCAGCGGCGCCTTCGTCAGCTACGGCGACGGGCCGAACAGCTTCACCGGCGACAAGAGCGGCGAGATGACCGTCTCGCGCGCCGACGGTCGTCTCAGCGTCCAGGCGAGCAAGTCCATCTACAGCGCGTCGTTGATGCGCGTGACCGGCGCGCGCGGCCACCTGACGCTGGATGCCGGCACCGGTCTCGTCGTCACCGAAGGCGCCACCATCGAGGCCGCCGAGACGGGCTCGGTGCTGCTGCTGAAGGCCGCTGACAAGGTGCATCTGCTCGGCGGCAGCGCGGTGCTGTCGGGCGCGCGCTTCCTGGCCGATGGCCTGACCCCGGTGCTGACCGGCAGCGGCGCCTCCGTCACCATCCAGACGCCGGGCGAGCTGCTGCTCGGCGGCTCGCTGACGACGGCCTCGGCCGCCACCTTCAATGTCGGCGAGGTGCAGAGCATGCTGGCCGACTACTTCGACCGCCTGCCGGGCAGCGACCCCGCCAGCGGCGCCGTGCATGCCACCGATGCCGCCGCCGTCGCCGCCATCCTGAGCGGCCTGCGTGCCGGCCAGATCACGCCTGAGC
>SEEY01000249.1 GCA_004211235.1 Rubrivivax sp. | reverse complement strand
TTGTAACGAAGTAAGAAGGGTTAACAACGAAAAAGCTAATTTTTTCAGCCTTGACTGCCAGCGTAATACCCTATCCGGCGAAGTCGGGGCAAAGTAACGAAATACGGGGCAAAACTTTAGAAAAGGAACAGCATTGGTTCGTGACTTAACGAATAATTCATGGTCAATAGGGTCTCGAAACAGAATTTGCCAGAAAATGTTGTCTATTTGTGTGCTTAAGAACGGCCACTAAACAATCTGTATCTATGCGAGGACTTTTGTATTTTCTACTATTCCTGTTAGTTGTTTTCGGCGTACTCTATGCGCTCACAGGCTGGAGCTACAGCGACGGTGAACGTGCCGGAACCGTTTCCAAATTCAGTCGACGGGGTTTCCTCTTCAAAACATACGAAGGTGTGCTGAACGTGGGTGGCTTCTCGGGCGAAACGGGTTCGTTGACTCCCCAGTATTTCGACTTCTCCGTTAAAGATGACGCCGTAGCCGCCCACATAGCCCGAGCTCTCGAAGCTGCCGACGCTGCTGATCGTGCCGCCCGCCAGTTGCAGGCTGCCGTTGACGCGGGCGCCCCCCGTGCCGACGCTGAGCTCGCTGAAGCTGCCGATGGCCAGGTCTCCGGCCACTTCCAGGCCCAGCGCCTTGCCCTGGCCGCCGTTGAGGCTGAGGTCGTCACCGGACAGGATGGCCAGCGTACCGGCGGCGTTGATGTTCATGCCCACGCCCAGCCCGGTGCTGTGCGCCAGCAGGGCGCTGCCGCTGGTGGCCGAGCCGAGGAAGTTGACGGTGCCCGAGTTCCAGTTCACCTGGCCCTCGTTGATGCTCCAGTCGACATTTAGCGTGCCGCCGTCCAGGTTGAGCACGCCGCCCTTCCAGATCATGAACTGACCATTGGCGTTGACGGTGGCGCCCGCGCCCAGGTTGACCGTGCCGGTGCCGGCGCTGCTGCCGATGACGAGTTGCCCCGAGACGTTCAGCGTCGCGCCCGCGCCGCTCAGGTTGACCCAGGCCGTGCTGCCGCTGGTTTCGCCGAAGTTCGCTTTGTTGGCGTTGAGCACGCCGCCATCGGAGATCGTCAGCTTGCCGCTGTCCACACGCAGGTCGCCCGCCGAGTCCCAGCGCGAGCCTGCGCCCGTCACACGGGCGGTGCTTTGGCCCGCGTCCGTCAGCGTGCCCAGAGTGGCGTTGCTGGTGCTGAGCAGGCCGCCTTGTTCGACGCTCAGGATGCCCTCGCCCAGATTGCCGATCTGCAATTTGCCAGCTGCCACCCAGTTGGCGTTGGCGCCCGCGACCTTCGCCTCGCCAAGGCTGCCTGACTGATTGCCCAGGGTCGCGCCCAAGCTGTTGAGCTTGCCGCCGGCACCGACCTGCAGGCGGCCCACACCATCCTTGCCCACCGTCAATGACCCGGTGGTGGTCCAACTGGCGCCCGCGCCCGTGACCAGCGCCAGGCCGTCGCCGCCCAGGGCCTTGCCGATGAAGCTCTCGCCGCTGGTGAGCGTGCCGCCGTTCTGCACGGTGACGGTGCCGGTGCTGGCGCGGCCCACCTCCAGAATGCCGCTGACCGCAAGCTTCGACGATGCCCCGTCGATCAGCACTGTGCCCTGGCTGCCGTAGTTGAAGCCGATGAAAGCCTGGTTGCTGCTCGCCTGGCCCGACCGGATGTTCAGTTCACCCGTGCCCGAGTCGCCGACATGCAGATTGCCCACCGCGCTGAGCCGGGCAGCGGCGTCGGTGAGATTCACCGTGCCACTGCTGCCGTATTGCTCGCCGAGCAGCACCTCGGGCGCCGCCAGCGAGCTGCTGGTACCCAGCGTCAGGGTGCCGGTGCCGGTGGTGCCCACCTTGGTCACGACATTGCCGGCATTCACCATCGTGACTCCGGAAACCAGGTTCAACGAATAGTTCAGGTCGCCCGTGTTGTTGACTTCCACGCCGCCCGATCCGCCGGCCCAGGTCTGGTCGCCCTGCGCATCGATACGGAGTTTGAAAACCTGCTTCTTGCCACTGAGATTGACGATGCCTCCCGACAGGCCAATCGCACTGCCGCCACTGATGTTGAATGTCCTGGCACCGGCGTTAAGGCCGAAGGTGATATTGCCAAAGCCGTTTCCCGCGGGCATGCCGTTGATCGTCGCCTGGGTGCTGTTATTGAAAATGAAGGACGATTGCTGAGGTGGGGCAACAAATGGTGAAGTACACAGGCTGATGCCGTCGGCGCAGAGCTGGGTCCAGTTTGCTCCGTTGGCAAAACTGGAGTTGCTCGCGCCGGTCCATGTCAGGGTTGCGGCGCCGGCGCCCTGCGGTGCAAGGATGGCCGCACCGAATGCCGCTGCCAGCGCCATACTGAGTGGCAAGAGCCGGTGCGACCGGGAAAAATGGCGAGCGGGTGCAATGCGGCCCGTCAATTCAATGCAATGCTTGTTCATATCAATCCCTGCGTGTCGTAATAGGTCTGGTTATTTGGGGACCGTGTAGGAAAAGGTATTCAAGATCCATGAATAACCTCCGGTCAGACTCGCCTGCACGCCTGCCCCCACCCCCGTGCCGGCACTGATGCCGGGAATGGCGTTCTGCGCACCGCGCATGCCCTTGGCCACGCTCCAGGTGATGCTGCCGTCCACCACCGTGGCCGCGCCGAGCAGGCCCACATAGCCACCGCTCTGCTGGTCCACCGATCCGGGGCTCCACTGCAGGCCCACGCCGGCACCGGCGATGAAGGCATAGCCGACCGAGCCACCGACGTTGGCGACGACGGCAAACTTCATCTTGCCGTCGTCGAGCTGGCAGTTGTGCACCAAGCCAATGGAGCCGTCGACCCCGCCGACATAGGCCCCGCCCGCGCCCGCATAAATGCCGCCGGACGAGTTGGCGAAATTGGTGGGGAAATTGGATTTCTGGGTGGTGGGTGCCCAGCCGGGGCCGCACAGCATGCCGAATTTGGACGAGAGCCTGATCATCGTGTCGCCGACATCCTTGATCTGGTCCGCCGACAGCGTCTTGGTGCTGGCCACCAGGGTCAGAATCCGCTTCATATCGTTCAGATCATTGCCATCGGGAGCGTTGGCGGAATCTCTGAAGGCCTTGATGGTCTTCTGCAGCGCGGGGCCGAGGTCGCCGCTCATGGCCACCTTGGCTGCCTGCTGGAAGAGTCGCAAGGTCACGGCGTCCATCGCGGCATTCACGGTGGCGAGCGTCTGGTCATAGCCGCTCTTGATTTGCCCGATGGAGCTGCCATACGTGGCCTGAGCCGTCGACGCAATATGCGTGAAGGCCTTGGAGAAATCCGGGCTGACGCCGGGCTCGCGGAAATACGTATTGCGGGTGGTATCCCAGGCGCCCTTGTAGCTGCAGATACCGCAGGCATCCATGCGGTAGTTGGCGCGGCAATTGTCGTAATACAGGGCCAGGCAGCGGTGCGGATGGCTGCTCTTCTTGGTGATGTACGGGGCCTCGGTATAGGTCGTCGAGCCCCGGTAATGGCAAAACCCCGGCGCGCTGGGCGAATAGCCGCTTGGGCAGTCCTGCATGCAGGCCGCAGCGGTGCAGGTGTAGCCCGAGCGCGGCGGGTTGTAGCAAAGCCCGCCCTGCTCGACCTTGCCGCCGGGGCAGGACAAGGCCATGGCTGAGCCGGACAGGGCCAGCATCGCGAGGCCGGCCGCGGCACGGCGCAGCGCCGAAAACAGAGAGTTCTTCATGTGAGCACTTGGTTGGCTTGACCCGTGCAATCCTGCCGAGCCGGGGCCGTTTCGAGCGCGACATCGGCAGACGTTTGGCGTCGCGGCGCGTCGCCGCAAGACAAGGCGAGACGCTCTGCGACAAGGCTGTCGCAATTGACGGCGGCGGCGGGGATTGGCAGCACACTCGGGCGCTTCCTCCACCCTTCCGGCTCCGCCCCGCGATGTCTCCCCAAGCGCCTGCCCATCTGCTCGTCGTCGACGACGACGCCGAGCTGTCGGCCATGCTGGTGCAGCTGCTGCAGGCCGAGGGCTGGACGGTGGAGACGGCCGGCACCGGCGCCGACGCCCAGCGCGCCATCGAGCAGCGCATGCCCGACCTGCTGCTGCTGGACGTGCTGCTGCCCGACACCAACGGCATGGACCTGTGCCGCCACTGGCATCGCCGCTATCCGGCGCTGGGCATCGTCATGCTGACGGCGCGCGGCGACCCGATCGACCGCGTGCTTGGCCTGGAGCTGGGCGCCGACGACTACCTGCCCAAGCCCTTCGAGCGGCGTGAGCTGGTGGCGCGCCTGCGCGCGGTGCTGCGCCGCCGCCAGCCGGTCGTGGCGCCGGCGCGCGACCTCTGGTCGTTCGGCTCGCTGGCCATCGACCTGACGCGGCGCGAGGCCACGGCGCATGGCGAGGTGCTGCCGCTGACGAGCATCGAATACAAGCTGCTCGTCTCGCTGGCGCGCCAGCCCGGGCAGCCGGTGTCGCGCGAGGCGCTGAGCGAGGCGGTGCAGGCGGGCGGCTACCGGCCGCTGGACCGCAGCGTGGACGTGCAGGTGGGCCGCCTGCGCCGCCGCCTGAACGCCGCCATGCCGGGCATCGACTGGATCGACACCGTGCGCGGCGAGGGTTATGCCTTCGTGCCGCGCGGGCACTGAGGTAGCGCTGCGCATGGCGATGCGGCTGCGGGTGACCGACTCCGTCACCACCCGGCTGGTGGCGGTGCAGGTGCTCATCGTCGTGCTCGTCGTCATCTGCCTGGCGGTGTTCTGGAACTACGAGCGCGATGCGCTGCTGGCCGAGCCGATGGCGGCGATGTGGGCGCCGCGCCTGCAGCAAGCGCGCGCTGCGGACATACTGAGCCGCAGCGACGATGACGCCAGCGACGCCGCCGACACCGCCCGCCTGCTGCGCCTGCGCGCCAGCGCGCCGCCCGATGTGCTGAACGTGACCTCCTGGCCCGCCGCTCAGCGACTGCAGGAGGCACTCGCGCGCCACGGCGTGGCCGTCGACCAGCTGCTGCTCCGGCGCGGCGAGGCCGGCCTGCAGCTGTGGCTGCGCCTGCCCGCAACGGCCGCGCAGCCGGCGCCGCGCTGGCTCAGCCCTACCGACGCGCCGCTGACCGGCCTCGTCGGCTGGCGGGCGCTGCTGGGCCTGGGCTTGCTGATGGGCGTCGTGGTGCCGCTGAACCTGCGCTTCGTGCGCCGCCTGACCACGCCCATCGCCGTGCTGAGCCGGCGCTGGGCCGGGACGGGCGCGGCGACGCTGGACGTCGAGCCCCTGCCGGTGCTGGACGCCTCAGCGCCCATCGAACTGCGCGCGCTCGACGCCGCCTTCGCCCGCTATGCCGGCCAGCTCCTGCGCATCGAGCGCGAGCGCGCCATGCTGCTGGCGGGCGTGTCGCACGACATGCGCAGCCCGCTGGCGCGCATCCGCCTGGCGGCGGAGCTGCTGCCCGAGACGCCGCCGAACGCCAGCGGCGTGGCGACCATCACGCGCAACGTCGACCTGGCCGACCGGCTGATCGCCAGCTTCCTGGAGTTCGTGCGCAGCGGCGACCAGCCGCTGGACGAAACCGTGGACCTGGCCGACACCGTGCGCCACGCCGTGGCCGGCTTCGGCCGGCCCGAGGCCCTGCTGCAGGTCGAGGCACCGCCGCGCCTGGCGCTGCAGCGCGCCAGCCGTCTGCTGCTGGAGCGCGTGGTGGTGAACCTGATCGACAACGCGCTCAAGCACGGCCGCCCGCCGGTGCGCCTGACGCTGCGGCTGGACGGCGACGCGGCGCTGCTCAGCATCACCGACCAGGGCGCCGGCATTCCGGACGCCGACGTCGACGGCCTGATGTCGGCGTTCGCCCGCGGCGACGCCAGCCGCGGGCTGCCCGGTTTCGGCCTGGGGCTGGCCATCGTGCAGCAGGTGGTCACGCGGCATCAGGGCAGCGTGCGCTTCGTCCGCCAGCCGGTGGGCCAGCGCGTCGAGCTGCGGCTGCCGCTGGACCGCGCCGTCGACGGCCAGCCTGCGGGTTAGGCAGCGCGACCGGCGGCTCTCTCCTGCGGGCCTACTTGCAGGTGAAGCTCTTCTGGTTCACCTCGCGCACATTGCCCGCGCCACAGGTGGCAACGGCCTGTTCGCTCATCTTGGTGATGGCCGCGGAGTCGGCCGGCAAGGTGCCGACCGGCGGCCATCACCAAGATGAGCGAACAGGCCGTTGCCACCTGT
>SEEY01001040.1 GCA_004211235.1 Rubrivivax sp. | reverse complement strand
CATCGGCCGCATCGACTGGCGGCTGGACGACGATTTCGGCGAGCCGCCGCCGGCCGCGGACTGGGCTGACGGCCTCATCGTGCTGAACCTGAGCCACCTCAACGCCGGGGTCGCCGGCGGCGAGATCGTCGGCGCCATCCAGCTCGACACCCGGCCCGCACCGCCGCAGTGGAAGGTCAGCCTGGACGCCGACAACATGGCCATCGAACGCTGGCTCAAGCCCGAGGTGAAACTGGTCAGCGCCCACCCCATCACCGGCCGCGTCAAGGCGCGCCTGGACGTGCAGGGCACCGGCCGCAGCGTCGCCGAGCTGCTCGGCAGCCTGAACGGGCCGCTGCAACTGCGCCTGGAGAACGGCAGCATCTCCCACGTGTTGACCGAAGCCGTCGGCCTGGATGTGGCCCAGGGGCTGGGCATGCTGCTGCGCGGCGACAGGAACCTGCCGCTGAACTGCGCCCGGCTGGACGGCCGCTTCGCCGCGGGCGTGCTGCGCCCGCGCACGGCCATCGTCGACAACCGCGACAGCCGCATCGACCTCGACGGTCGCATCAGCCTGAAGGACGAGAGCCTGGACCTGCGCGTCGTCGCCAAGCCCAAGGACTTCTCGCCGCTGACCTTGCGCGCACCGGTGCGGCTGCAGGGCACGCTGGCCGAACCGCGCGTGGCGCTGGAAGGCAAGCGCCTGGGCGGCCGCGCCATCGCCGCGCTGGCCCTCGGCGCGCTGACGCCACCCGCCGCGCTGCTGGCCTTCATCGACCCGGGCGAGGACCTGCCCGACGTAGATTGCAGCCTGGCGCCACGCCAAGTTGAAGCCCCTCGCCCAATCTCGCGCCGCTGAACGCGGGCGAGTCTGGTCGGTCTTGCAGACCGCGCAGCGGGCAGAGCCGCCGCTCTTCGGCAGGCACGGCAAGCCCGCTGGAATTGCCGTGTCCGGCCTCAGCCCCCGAGGGGACGGCGATGCATGCGGCATCAAGCCGCACGCACATGGCCACGCGGGCCGGCTTGGGAGCGGCCCGGCGCTCGGCCCAAAGAGATTCCCCCCACCCCTCAGCGACGGCGATGAGGCTGGTCGTGCACGGCGTCGAGGAACTCGCTGAGCGTGCCGCGGCAGGGACCGTCGGGGCAGAGGAAGAGGCCTTCGACTTCGGCAGGCACGTCGGCGGGAAAGCCGAGCGCACCCAGGGAATTCACCGCATCGCCACAAAGCGCCAGCGTGCGGCCGCAGCGCCAGGCCATCTTGAGCAGCGCCTGCAGGCGCTGCTCAAGATGGCCTGGCG
>SEEY01001039.1 GCA_004211235.1 Rubrivivax sp. | reverse complement strand
CGCCAGTACCCCCGCCCGGCCCCTTGAGCCGCCCGCCGCATCACCGCGACGGCGGCTTCCAGAACAACCACGGTGACTTCGAGCCCAAGTCGCTGGCCGACGTGCTGCGCTGGCGCTGGAACGCCACCCGGCAAGGCCTGCCGAAGCGGCCCACGGCGCCCATCCCGACGCAGCCGGCCGACCTCGAGTTCATCCGCACGAACACCGGGCCGGCCGTGACCTGGATCGGCCATGCCACGGTGCTGGCGCGGCTGGGCGGCCTGAACCTGCTGACCGACCCGATCTTCTCCGAGCGTGCCTCGCCGTTCTCGTTCGCCGGGCCGAAGCGCGAGCAGCCACCCGGCGTCGCACTGGCCGAGCTGCCGCACATCGACGCCGTCGTCGTTTCGCACAACCACTACGACCACCTCGACCTGGCCTCCTGCCGTGCCCTCGCCGCCCAGCCCGGCGGCAGCCCGCTGTTCGTCGTGCCGCTGGAACTGAAGACCTGGTTCCAGGCCCGCGGCATCGAGCGCGTCGTGGAGCTGGACTGGTGGCAGAGCGAGACGCTGGCCGGCGTGGAGATCACGCTCGTCCCGGCCCAGCACTGGTCCGCCCGCGGCATCAACGACCGCATGAAGACGCTGTGGGGCGGCTTCGCGGTGTTCGCGCCGGACTGCCAGCTTTTCTTCGCCGGCGATACCGCCTACTCGCGCGACTTCGCCGACATCCGCGAGCGCTTCGCCGACCGACAGAGGGACGGCGGCTTCGACATCGCGCTGATCCCCATCGGCGCCTACGAGCCGCGCTGGTTCATGAAGGACCAGCACGTCAACGTCGAGGAGGCGCTGAAGATCCATGCCGACCTCGGCGCGAAGCGCTCGCTGGGCGTGCACTGGGGCACTTTCGAGCTGACCGACGAGTCGCTCGACGAGCCGCCGCGCCAGCTTGAACGGCAGCGTGCCGCGCTCGGCCTGGCCGAGGCCGAGTTCTTCACGCTGGCCATCGGCGGCACGCGCCGCATCGCGCCTCGCAACAGTTCTTGACCCGGCCCGCAAGCCGCATGACACCTGCGCCCGCATGGCGCCATTAGGCTGTCGCATGATCAACCGCCTTCGCCTCTATCTGCGCCAGCTCGGCCCCGGCCTCATCACGGGTGCTGCCGACGACGATCCCAGCGGCATCGCCACCTACTCGCAGGCCGGCGCCCAGTTCGGCTATTCGATGTTGTGGAGCCTGGTCTTCACGCTGCCGCTGATGACGGCCATCCAGATCGTCAGTGCGCGCATCGGCTATGT
>SEEY01000248.1 GCA_004211235.1 Rubrivivax sp. | reverse complement strand
CGCGCGGCTGCTCGTCGTCGACGACGAGCAGCCGCGCGCTGACTTCGTCGGTTTCCACCAGCGGCGCCGGCTCGGTCTCGCTGGCCTCCGGCTCACCGCTGACTGGCATCTGCAGGCAGAAGCACGCGCCTTCACCGTCCTCCTCCTGCAGCGTCAGCTCGCCGCCGTGTTCGCGCGCGATGGAGCGCGACACGGCCAGGCCGAGGCCCGTGCCGACGCCCTCGCTCTTGGTCGTGAAGAAGGGCTCGAACACGCGCTCCTGCAGCGGGGCCGGGATGCCCGGGCCGTTGTCGCGCACGCGCAGCCAGACGCGCGGCACGCGGCGGCGGTCGCCGTCGGTCATCGGCGCCAGGCCGGTGGAAACCACCAGGCGCCGGCCGTGGTCACGCGCGCCGAGCGCCTGCTGTGCATTGACGATGAGATTGAGCACGACCTGGCCGACCTGGTCGGCGTCGGCCTTGACCGGCGGCAGGCCGGGCAGCAGGTCCAGCGTGACGGCGATGCCGTGGCTGCGCAGCACATAGGCCAGCATGTCGATGGCGGCGGTGGCCAGCTCGTTCAGTGCCACCTCGCTGCGGTTGGCCGGCCGGCTGCGCGCCATGTTGAGGAAGGTGCGCACGATGCGGCCGCAGCGCTCCGCGGCGTCATGGATGCGCTGCGCATCGGCGGCCAGCGGGCTGTCGCTCATCTTCTCGGCCAGCAGCGAGGCGCGGCCCATGACGATGGACAAGGGGTTGTTCAGCTCATGCGCCACGCCGGCCAGCAGGCTGCCCATGGCCGTCAGCTTTTCGCTCTGGCGCAGCGCCTCGCGCTGGCGCTCGATCTCGCCCTTGGCGGCCTCCCGCTCGGACAGGTCGAACAGCGACGCCGTGTAGAACGTCTGGCCGCCGACCGCCGTGCGCCACAACAGCATCTCCACCGGAAACTCGCTGCCGTCCGCGCGCAGGGCCGGCATCTCCACGCGCCGGCCCATGACGCGCTGCTCCCCGCCGGCCGTCACCCGCGCCATGCCGGCGTCGTGCATGGCGCGCAGGCGCGGCGGGATCATCACCTCGGCCACGGCCCGGCCGAGTGCCTGCTCGCGAGTCAGGCCGAACATCGCCGCCGCGGCGGGGTTGAATTCGACGACGTGGCCGGTCTCGTCGGTGGAGACCAGCGCGGCCATCGCGTTGTCGAAGATGGAGGACTTGAGCGCCTGCGTGGCCTCCAGCTCGGCCACCTTGGCGGAAAGCTCGGCATCGCGGCGCTTCAGCTCGGTCAGATCCAGGCTCATGACGACGGTGGCCTGCGGCACGCCGCCCTGCACGTCGACCGGCACGAGGTGCTCGCGCATGTAGCGCCGGCCCATGCCGGCGAGCTCCGTCCAGCCTTCCCAGGCGACGGTCTGGCCGCTGCCCAGGCGCGAGCGCACGGCGTTGTAGCTGGCGTAGGCCACCGCGCCGATGATGCGGCCGATGGGCTGCGTCAGCACCTGCTTGGGATGCAGGCCGGTGAAGCGGAAGAACTCCTGGTTGGCCCAGACGAGGCGCTCCTGCACATCGATGACGACGACCCGCGCCGGCACCGCCTCCAGCAGCTGTGACAGCAGCGGCAGCGTGGCCTTCAGCACGCTGCTGAGCTCGCCCACGCCGGCATCGGGCGTGGGATGGAAATGAATGTCGTCGGTCATCGCGGCCTTTTCTCCCCGGGCGCTCCCGCTGGAGCGCGGCCGATGATAAGGACGCTCAGGCGGCCTGCGCAGTGGCGGCGGCGCCTTGCTGCATCGTCTTCGCGACGTGGCCATACATCGACGTCCACGCCTCGCGAACGTCTGGCGTGAAGGCGTCGCCCAGCCCGGCGGACAGCGTGTCCAGCAACGCCGCGCCGACGCTGGCGTAGTGGGCGTCCTGGACGCCGTAGCCGGCATGCCGCTCGCCCAGCTTGAGCAGCACCGGGTTCAGCGACGCCGGGCGGTCGAGCAGGTCGATGGCGGCGGCCAGCATCTGCATCAGCCGCGCGCCCTGCTGAGCCATGTCACCGCCGCGGAACAGCGCGCGCAGCGCCGGGTCGCGGGTGAAGAGCTGGGCGTAGAAGGCCTCGGCCACGCTGGCGGCGAGGGGCTTCAGCGGCTCGAAGCTGCTGCGGATCAGTTGGACTTGGGTCGGGGTCATGTCGGGGTCCTTTCAGCGGAGATACGCATCGGCCACGGGGGCCAGCAGGCAGAGCATGGGCAGCACCGCGACGAGGCGCTCCAGCGGATGCCAGGACGGCGGCGGCGCGGTCTCGATGAAGTCGTCGAGGTCCTCGGCGAAGGCCTCGCTGCGGTAGATGACGGCCATGGTCTCGGGCCAGTCGGTGTGGGGGTTGTCGCTGCGGTAGTTCACGGGCTGCTCCGGTGTCGATGCCTGCACTGTCGGCGGCGTGCGTTTCAAGCCGGCTTCACCCGCCGCCCCGTGTGTTGCGTTTGTTTCAGCACCGCACTCGGAAGTTGGCGCCTGCCTATCATTCGCCGCCATGCCAGACATCCTGCCCACCGTCCTGCTCGTCGACGACGAGCCCGAACTGCGCGCCTTGCTGGCCGAATACTTCGGCCGCCACGGCTTCGAGGTCATGCAGGCTGGCGACGCCGCCGCCGCCCGTGCGCAGGTCGCCGAGCGCGTGCCCGACGTGGCGGTGCTGGACATCAACATGCCGGGCGAGAACGGCCTGTCCCTGGCCCGCGCGCTGCGCGAGGCGCACCCGCGCCTGGCCGTGCTGATGCTGACGACGGCCGGCGAGGCCATCGACCGCATCGTCGGCCTGGAGGTGGGCGCGGACGACTACGTCGCCAAGCCCTTCGAGCTGCGCGAACTGCTGGCCCGCGTGCGCGCGGTGCTGCGCCGCCTGCAGGTCACCGCCGCGCCGGCTGCGGCGGCGCCCGCCGTCGACGTGCAGGTGGACGAACACGTGCCCTTCGGCCCCTGCCGTCTGCACCTCGGAGAGCGCAAGCTCTTCGGCGCTGATGGTGCAGAAATCGACATCACCGCTGCCGAGTTCGATCTGCTGGCGCTGTTCGCCCGCCATCCCAACCGGCCACTGAACCGCGACCAGATCATGGAACAGGCCCACAACCGCGGCTGGGACGTCTTCGACCGCAGCATCGACCTGCGCGTCATGCGCCTGCGCCGCAAGGTGGAGCGCAACCCCGACAAGCCGGAGGTCATCAAGACCGTGCGCAACGTGGGTTACGTCTACGTGCCCGCGACCTGAGGTCGTCGCGGCCGTAGTGCACCTTGCGGGCCGAGCGCCGGGCCGCTCCCAAGCCGGCCCGTCTGGCGATGTGCGACCGGGGCACGCCCCGCAGCATCGCTGGCCCCTCGGGGGACCGACCAGGTTGCCCGCGTTCAGCAGGGCAACCTGGGCGAGGGGCTCAATGCCTCTCGGGCAGCTTCAACCACCGCTGCAACCGCGTCCGCAGCGCAACGAAGTCCAGCGGCTTGGTCAGGTGCTCGTCCATGCCGGCGTCCATGCTCGCGGCCACGTCGGCGTCCAGCGCATGGGCGGTGAGCGCAAGGATGGGGAAATTGGGCAGCGTGCCCGCGCGTTGCTGGGCGCGGATGCGACGGGCGCATTCCAGGCCGTCCATGCCCGGCATCTGGATATCCATCAGCACGAGGTCGGGCGCCGCCTGTTCGCAGGCGGCCAGCGCCTCGATGCCGTTCTTGGCCAGGCGGGCCTGCACACCCATCAAGGCGAGGAATTCCAGCGCGACGACCTGGTTGATGTGGTTGTCCTCGACCAGCAGCACCTGCGGCTGCCGCTGCTCGTCACTGGCCTCGCCGGCCTCGTCGGAATCCGGCTCCTGCGCATCCTTGCCGGCGCCGCCCGCAGCGGTGCTGAGCCAAAGTGGATGCATGGGCACGTCAGCAGGCAGCCTTGAATAGTCCATCCCATTCCTCGATTCGTTTTTATATGTACCCGGTGGGGCTGTGGCCATTGTTGCCTCAGGCAGCGCCGCGATGCAACCCGGAACCCATGGAAATAGGGACAAGGTCTGGCCGCTCAACCTAGGTGCACAACCGTCCATCGGCTGCCTGTGCTGACACTTTCTGTCGCCCCCCCTCCCTACACTCCCCGGCTCTGTTGTTTTGACCCCCATCCATGTCCGACGGTCTGATCCGAATCCGAGGTGCGCGGCAGCACAACCTCAAGAACCTCGACCTCGATCTGCGCACGGCGGAGCTCACGGTCGTGACGGGCCCCAGCGGTTCGGGCAAGTCCAGCCTGGTGTTCGACACCCTCTACGCCGAGGGTCAGCGACGCTATGTGGAAACGTTCTCGGCGTATGCGCGCCAGTTCCTGGACCGCATGGACCGGCCGGCCGTCGACAAGGTGGATGGCGTGCCCCCGGCCATCGCCATCGACCAGACCAATCCGGTGCGCACCAGCCGCTCCACGGTCGGCACCATGACGGAACTGAACGACCACTTGAAGCTGCTTTATGCGCGGGCTGCGGAGTTGTTCGACCGGAAGACCGCACTGCCCGTCAGGCATGACACGGCGCAGAGCATTTATGCGGAGTTGCTGGCCCGCGCCGAGCGTGAGCAGGACCCGCGCATGGTGCTGACCTTCCCGGTCGAGCTGCCCGCCAGCACCAGCGCGGAGCAAGTGACGCAATGGCTGTCAGCCAGCGGCTTCACGAGGGTGCAGGCCGAGCGCGAGATGGACGGCAAGAAGGTGCTCGATGTGGTGGCCGACCGCTTTCGCATCCTGGGCGCCGACCGGCAGCGGGCGATGGAAGCCATCGAGCTGTCTCTGAAGCGCGGCTCCGGCCGGCTCAGCGTCTACGTGGGCGACGAGGGCGCCGTGCTCTGGCGTTTTTCCACCGGCCTGCACTGTCCCGAAAGCGACATCCGCTATGCCGACCCGCAGCCGGCGCTGTTCTCCTTCAATTCCGCCTTCGGCGCCTGCGAGGCCTGCCGCGGTTTCGGTCGCGTCATCGGCGTGGACCTCGGGCTCGTCATCCCCGACGACCGCAAGACGCTGCGCAACGGCGCCATCAAGACCATGGCCACGCCGGCGTGGAAGGACAGCCACGACGACCTGCTGAAGTACGCCGGCGAGGCGGGCATTCCGCGCGACACGCCCTGGAAAGACCTGAGCCCCGGCCACCGCGAATGGGTCATCAACGGCACGCCGAACTGGAACGGCAACTGGAACAAGCAGTGGTACGGCGTCAAGCGCTTCTTCGACTACCTGGAGAGCAAGGCCTACAAGATGCACATCCGCGTGCTCTTGTCCAAGTACCGCAGCTACACCGAATGCCCCGCCTGCAAGGGCGCGCGGCTCAAGCTCGAGGCGCTGCTGTGGCGCGTGGGCAGCAAGGCGCTTGCGGACGCGGCGCTGCCGGCCACACAGCGCTTCCTGCCGCTGGGCGTGGACTGGACGCGCGAACAGCTGGAAGCGCTGCCCGGCCTGTCCCTGCACGACCTGATGCAGCTGCCCATCCAGCGTCTGCGCGACTTCGTCGACGGCCTGCAGTTGCCCAGCACCATGCTGGACGAAGCGCTGAAGCTGCTGCTCGACGAGATCCGCCACCGCAGCCGCTATCTCTGCGACGTCGGCCTGGGATATCTGACGCTCGACCGGCAGAGCCGCACGCTGTCCGGCGGTGAGGTGCAGCGCATCAACCTGACCACGGCGTTAGGGACTTCGCTCGTCAACACGCTGTTCGTGCTCGACGAGCCGAGCATCGGCCTGCACCCGCGCGACATGGGCCGCATCGTGCAGGCCATGCACCGGCTGCGCGATGCGGGCAACACGCTGGTCGTCGTCGAGCATGACCCCGCCGTCATGCTGGCGGCCGACCGCCTCATCGACATGGGCCCCGGCCCCGGAGAGCGCGGTGGCGACATCGTCTTCGACGGCACGCCCGAGACCATCCGAGCGGCGGACACGCTGACCGGCGCCTATCTGGGCGGGCGCAAACATGTCGGCATGGGCCTGAAGCGGCTGGTGGACGAGTCCACGCCGCGCCTCATCCTCGAAGGCGTGCGCGAGCACAACCTGAAGGACGTGTCCGTCGAGTTCCCGCTGCAGCGCATGGTCGTCGTCACCGGCGTCAGCGGCTCGGGCAAGAGCACGCTGATGCAGGACGTGCTCTACCCGGCGCTGGCCCGCAGCTTCGGCAAGGCGACCGAGACACCGGGCCTGCAC
>SEEY01000247.1 GCA_004211235.1 Rubrivivax sp. | reverse complement strand
GCGCTGGAAGACGGTCTATGACGGCGCCCGCGCGGCGCGCGACGGCCAGACCTACATCTTTCCGCCCCAGCCGGTGAAGGCGGTGCGCATCAGCCGGCTGGCGGGCGTGCGCAAGACGCCGACCGTGGTGACGCTGAAACTGGCGCATGAGGCCGAGCGGTTTGCGCTGCCGGCGGTCGACAAGGCCGCGGTGACCAGCGGCGTGACGAACGGCGCCGCCTGGGTTGAAGCGCCTGGCGCCGGCGGCCTGGAGCGGGTGCGCTGGACCTTGAGCGAAGACGGCGTGCTGGCGCTCGACTACGCCTACCGCCTCGAAGGCGCGGCGCTGTATCACGGCATCGGCTTCGACCGGCCGCCGGCCGACACGGCCCCGGTGCGCGCGCTCGTCAACGGGCCGACACCCGTCTGGCAGAACCGCCTGCGCGGGCCGGTGCTCGGTGTGCACGACATTGCCACGGGCGGCTACTACGCCGAACCGCGCTGGCTGCAGCTGGGCGGACTGACCGTCGTCAACAGCGGCGCGCCCTTCCTGCAGCTCGGCGCGAGGCTGGCCGACTTCCCGACGACCAGCGTCGACTTTCCCGCCACCGACATTGGCTTCCTGCAGGCCATTCCAGCCATGGGCGCCAAGTTCCAGGCTGCCGAGCTCACCGGCCCCGCCGGCGCGCCCGCCGTGGCAACGGGGCGTTATGCCGGCCGGCTGCTGTTCCAGTTCTGATTCCCGAAAGACCGCATGCAAGCTTCCTCGATGAACCGGCGCACCGCGCTCTCACTCGCCTCGGCGCTGCTCGTCCCGGCGATGCCTGCCTTCGCTGCCGAGCCCGCCAGCTGGCTGGACCCGACCACCGGCCGCCGCATCGTGCGCGTCGACGACCGCCCCGGCAACTACGGCCTCTACTTCAACTACAACCCGTTCACGCCCCAGGGCGACCTGATGATCTACCTCACCCCCGAGGGCATCCGCGTCGCTGACACCAAGACCTGGCAGACGCGGCTGGTGCTGAAGGCGAGCGTCGACCGGCTGCTGTTCACCGGCCCGAAGACGCGCTCGGCCTACTACACGACCCGCGACGCGGCGGTGGAGGAGGGCGGGCCGTTCACGGTGTGGTCGGTCGACCTGGACAGCGGCAAGACGCGCCGGATCGCCGACCTTCCCGGCGGCCGCGTCCAGTCCATCAATGCCGACGAGACGCTGCTGGCCGGTGCCTGGGAAACGGAGCCGCCCCCGCCGGCCATCGCCGCGCAGGGCAAGCGTGACCCGGTGACCGGCTCGCCGTCGTATTCGGGCGTCGGCCCCGACGGCAAGCCGCTGTCCTTCGCCGCGGCCAAGGGCAAGTGGATGGCAGACCGCCTGGCCGCCCGCGTGCCGATGGAGATGTACAGCGTGGCCATCACGACCGGCGAGCGCAAGTCCATCCACCGCGCGACCGACTGGCTCAACCACCTGCTGTTTTCGCCCAGCGACCCGACGCTGCTGATGTTCTGCCACGAAGGCCCCTGGCATGAGGTGGACCGCATCTGGACCATCCGCACCGACGGCTCGCAGCTCAACAAGATCCACACCCGCACGATGTCCGGGGAGATCGCGGGCCACGAGTTCTGGGGCAGCGACGGCAGGACGGTCTGGTACGACCTGCAGATGCCGCGCGGCGGCACGACCTGGCTGACCGGGCGCAATCTCGCCACCGGCGAGCAATGGCGTTATGAGGTGAAGAAGGACCAGTCCTCCTATCACTTCTCCCAGTCTCCCGACGGCACGCTCTTCTCCGGCGACGGCGGCAACGCCGGCAAGTGGATCAGCGTCTTCAAGCCCGCCACGAAGGAGAAGGTCGTGCCCGGCCTCATCACGCCCGGCTGGCTGGAGAGCGTCCGCGTGGCCGACCTGGGCAAGCAGGACTACACGCTGGAGCCCAACCAGCACTTCACGCCGGACGGCCGGTGGCTCGTCTACCGTGCCAACGTCGAGGGCAAGCCGGCGATCTACGCCGTGGAACTCGCCCCCTGACGCCGGCCGTTCAAGCCGCCACGATTTCCTTGTGCCGTGGCACCAGCGCCTTCATGACGACCCAGGCGGCGAGATAGGCCAGCGCGCAGATCGAGAACATGATCATGTAGCCGGTGCTCAGGTCGCCGCGAGCGCCGTAGGCGTCGAAGATCCAGCCGCCGAGCTTTGACACGAGCACGCCGCCCAGGCCGCCGGCCATGCCGCCGATGCCGATGACCGAGCCGATGCTGTGCTTGGGGAACATGTCGGACACCGTCGTGAACAGGTTGGCCGACCAGGCCTGGTGGGCCGAGGCGCCGATGCCCACCAGCAGCACGGGCAGCCAGTAGCTGATGCCGCCCAGCGGCTGGGCCAGCAGCACGGCCAGCGGGAAGAAGGCGATGACAAGCATGGCGCGCATGCGACCGTCATACGGCGCATAACCGCGGCGCAGGAAGTAGGCCGGGAACCAGCCGCCGCCGATGCTGCCGATCATCGTCATGCTGTAGAGCACCGTCAGCGGCAGCGAGATGTCCGTCGTGCTCATGCCGTACTGGCTGGACAGGTACTTGGGCAGCCAGAACAGGTAGAACCACCAGACGCCGTCGGTCATGAACTTGCCGAAGGCGAAGGCCCAGGTCTGACGGTAGCCGAGCAGGCGGAACCACGGCAGGCTCGCGCCTTCGGCAGACGCGGTTGCCGGCTTCGCCTGACCGGCGGACTCGGCCCCGGCGTCGGCGTTGATGTAGGCAAGTTCGGCCGCGCCCAGGCGCTTTTGCCGCGCGGGCGTGTCGTAGTAGACCTGCCACAGCACGATCCACACGAAGCCGATCACGCCGATGGCAACGAAGGCCATCTGCCAGCCCCAGGTGGCAGCGATCCAGGGCACCGTCAGCGGCGCGAGGATGGCACCGACGTTCGCGCCGGAGTTGAAGATGCCCGTGGCGAAGGAGCGTTCCTTCTTCGGAAAATATTCCGCCGTGGCCTTGATCGCTGCGGGGAAGTTGCCGGCCTCGCCGATGGCGAGCACCGCGCGTGAGGCCATGAAGCCCGCCACCGACAGCGGCACGCCAATGCCCAGCGCCGCCAGCATGCCGCCGATGGGCACCGAGAACGCATGCATGACGGCGCCCAGCGACCACACCGCCACCGCGATCACGAAGGCCTTCTTCGTGCCGATGGCGTCGATGAAGCGCCCGGCAAACAGCATCGAGATCGCGTAGACGAACTGGAAGACCGCGGTGATGTTGGCGTAGTCGGAGTTGGACCAGCCGAACTCCTTGGACAACGCCGGCGCCAGCAGGCTCAGCACCTGGCGGTCGAGGTAGTTGACGGTGGTGGCGAAGAACAGCAGCGCACAGATGGTCCACCTGTACTTGCCGATGACGGGCTGATTCATGGTCTCGCTTTTTCAGTTGTGCAGTTCGTTCGCGCCCCTGCACAGGACTTGCCGCCTGGGCGCGAAGTTTCATCGTGCGGGGTCGTAGGCCAGGTCGATCATGGCCTGGCGCTCGGCCATCGCGCGTTCCCATCGTTGCACACGCTCGGGGTCGTTGCCATCGGGTCTGGGCTGGAGGGCGATGGGCAGGCGCAGCGGGCCGGGCGGGTCGCGCGGCGGCTCGGCGATGGGCAGTGGCGTCACCGGCCTGCCGAGGTTCATGACCTCGGTGCCGGCCAGCAGCAGGCCGCCGGTGCCGTAGAGCTGATGGTCGTCAGCTCGCGAGGGCTCGGGCTGGTCGCCGGCCTTCTGCGCATAGCCTAGCAGGCCGTTGGGCTGGATCAGGCCGGCCAGCCCCGCCCAGGCTCGGGTCGTGCGCGGCAGCCAGGCGGCACGGTCCAGCAGGCCGTGGTTGACGCCCCAGGCCATCGCGTAGGTGTAGAAGGCCGAGCCCGTCGACTCGGCGCCGGACGGGTCCTCCGCGTCGAGCAGGCTCGTGGTCCACAGGCCGTCCTCACGCTGCAGTCTGGCGAGGCTGGCCATCATGGTCTGGAAGACCTGCACATAGCGTGGCCGCGTCGGCCAGTCCGCCGGCATCGTGTCCAGCAGCCGCGCCAGGCCGGCGACGACCCAGCCGTTGCCACGGCCCCAGAACATCGGCTGGCCATTGCGCGTCTTGCGGGTGAGAAAGCGCACGTCGCGAAAGAACAGGCCGTGCTCCTTCGACCACAGGCGCTCGTGCACGCGCCACCACTGCGTGTCCATCGCCTGCAGATAGCGCGGGTCCCGCGTCTGCGCCGTCATGCGGGCATAGACGGGCGGCGCCATGAAGAGGGCGTCGCACCACCACCAGACAAGCCGTTCCGGCGCGGGCTGCAGTTGCAGATGAGGCAGCGTCCAGTCCAGCCGCTGGCGCAGCGGCGCGATCTCGCCGGCCTCGCCGCTGCGCGCGTATAGCTCCTGGTAGACCTCGCCGATGGCGATGTTGTCGGCGTCCAGCATGTTGCGCGGCGACCAGGCGCCGAGCAGGCCGAAGTTGTAATGCTCGGCCACGCTGCGCAGGTAGTGGCGCGGGCCCGCTTCGGCAGACACACGCGCCAGCCGGCCCAGGCCGATCAGGTAGGTGGCCGCAATCCAGTTCGCCGACAAGCCGCGGAAGTTGCGCGGCGGCACGTAGAGCGCCTGCTCCGACAGCCGCGCCGTCTCGGCCGCGGCGCTGTGTTCCAGCAGCTTCAGCACGCGCGCCGGGTCGGGCAGCGCGGCGGGTTCGAATTGAAGGTCCGCGGCGTGGGCCGCGGGTGCCTGCGCAGCACCCAGCAGCGCAGGGGTCAGGGCTAGCAGGCGCCGCCTGCCAGCGTCAGGTATGTAGTGCATTCAGCGAACTTCGCGGCCGTAGTGCATTTCCGGGCCGAGCGCCGGGCTGCCAAGGGCCAGAGGCCCTTGGCCTGTCGTAGGCACAAGCAGTCCGCAGGGACTGCTTGTGTCCGACTCCAGTTCGCCAAGCCGGCCCGTCATGGCGATGTGCAAGCGGCTCGATGCCGCTTGCATCGCCGTCCCCTCGGGGGACCGGCTGGGTGCGCCCCGCGTTCAGCGAGGCGCGACCGGACGAGGGGCTAAAACTTATACGACATCCCCATCCCAAACGTCCGCCCGAAGTGCGCATACAGCCACGTGTCGTCACGCGTGCTGTCGCGGCCGTAGCGCAGCGGCTGATCCGTCAGGTTCGCCGCTTCGAACGTCACCTTCAGCTTCGGCGTCACGTTGTACGACGCCGAGAAGTCGACGTTGGTCGAAGCGTTCACGAACGAGACGTCATGGCCGTTCACGTCGCCCAGCACATTGATCAGGTACTTGGACCGATACGCTGCCGAGATGCGGGCGCTGAAGGCGCTGTCTTCGTAATAGAAGGTCAGGTTGCGCGCATTCGGCGACATGCCCACCAGGTTGGCGTTGATCGACAGCTGGGGCAGCGTCGGCGTGGCCGTGCGGGTGATGTAGTTGATGGTCGACTTCACGTGCGTGACGTTGGCCAGCAGGCCGAAGTTGCTCCAGATGCCCGGCAGGAAGCTGAACGGCAGCTGCAGGTTGGCCTCGTAGCCGGTCAGCGGGCCGCCCGGGGTGTTGGCCGCGCGGCCGACCGTCACGATGGACGAAGGCAACGTCGGGCAGGTCGGGTTGGTGCCCGTGATCGTGCAGGTGCCGCCGCCGGTGAGCAGGCCGTCGGGCAGGCCGAGCGTGTTGTAGGGGACGCGCTCGCTGACGCGCTGGATGTAGCTGTCGATCTTCTTGTGGAAGACGCCCAGCGACACGAGCGAGTTCTTGGCGAAATACCACTCGGCCTGCAGGTCGTAGGTCTTGGCGCGGATCGGGTTCAGCTCCGGCGCACCGATGCTGACCGTCTGCGCATTGGTGTTGACCGCGGCCGTGGGTGCCAGGTCGGCGTATTCCGGGCGCGACAGCGTCTTGGCGGCCGAGAAGCGCAGCAGCACGTCCTTGGGCAGTTGCGCCGTCAGGTTGAACGAGGGCAGGGTGTCGCGGTAGGTCTTGTCGAAGGACACCGGCTGCAGCGCGCCGGCGACGTTCACGAGCGCCGAGGCGTTGGCCTTGGTCTCGGCGGTGCGCACACCGACGTTGCCGCGCAGCACGACCGGGCCGACGTCGTAGTTGAAGTCGGCCGAGAGGTAGGCCGCGTTGATCTTCTCGGTGATCGAGCGGCTGGTCTGCCCCAGCACGTTCAGCTGCGAGCCGGGCACGGC
>SEEY01001038.1 GCA_004211235.1 Rubrivivax sp. | reverse complement strand
TGCCACGGCCATCTGGCTGACGCTGGAGGATGCAGGCGGGCTGGGCGACACCGACCTCGAACGCGTGGGCGTCTACGTGGGTTGCGGCATGGGCGGCGCCCATGCCCTGGATGTGGCCTACCGCAGCGCGGGGCGCGTGCCGCCGCTCACCATACCGGCCTACATGCCGAATGCGCCGGCAGCGCACGTGGCACTGCGGCATGGCGTCACGGGCCCGGTCCTCACGTATTCGGTGGCCTGCGCGTCGTCGTCTGTCGCCATTGCCGAAGCGGCGAAGGCCGTCAGGAACGGCGAGGTGGAGGTGGCCATCGCCGGTGGCAGCGAAGCCCTGTTGGTGCCCGGCGTGATGCAGGCCTGGCAGGCCATGATGACCCTGGCCAGTTTTGCACCTGGCGAGGCGGCTACGGCCTGCCGCCCTTTCGCCAGCGACCGAAGTGGCTTTGTCCTCGGCGAGGGCGCCGCCTTCATGGTGTTGGAGTCGGCCGAGCGCGCGCGTGCACGCGCCGCACGGTCGTATGCGCGGCTGGCGGGCTGGGGCTTGAGCTGCGACGCATCGCACCTCACCAAACCCGACGCCATCGGCCAGGAGCGCGCGCTGAGAACCGCCTTGCGCACGGCAGACCTGCAGGCGAGCGACGTGGGCTACTGCAATGCCCACGGCACCGCCACCAAGATCGGCGACAGCGTGGAAGCCTCGGCATTGCGAGGGGTGTGGGGAGCCGCCATCGAGCAACTGCAGGTGAGTTCCACCAAGGCTCTGCACGGCCACTTGCTGGGGGCCGCCGGTGCCCTGGAAGCGGTGGCGACCGTCTTGGCCTTGCGGCACCGACAACTGCCGCCCAACGCCCACTGCGTGACTCCCGATGGCGCCCTCGGCTTGCGGCTGGTGCCTCCCGCCGGCCAGTCAGCGCCCGATCTGCGGGCCGCGATGAGCAGTTCCTTCGCGTTCGGCGGAACCAATTCCGTCCTGGTCTTCACGTCCGAATAGCGAGGGTGCTCGTCACCCGCGGGGCCGAAGTCGCCACGCGCCACAGGAGCTCAGTCGCACGGCGGTGAGCTCGACATCGGGCCTCGTGGCCACACCGTTACCGCTCAAGGCATCTTGCAAGGGCTGGCGCGCCGACCCTGCACCGCCAGCCGCCACAATGTGTGCGATGACCCCAGCGATCCCGTCGCGAGGACGGCCCCCGCCAGCAATGTCACCCCCCCAGCCGGCCCGGTTGACCACTGAAGCAGCGCTTCTCACGAACATCGCCGCGAGCGGCTGGTACCCCACAAACCCA
>SEEY01001037.1 GCA_004211235.1 Rubrivivax sp. | reverse complement strand
CGCCGCGGCCGTGCGTACCGACGCGCTCACGAACGGCGGCAACGTCTACGGCATCACCAACGCCACCACGCCCTGCGGCAGTTTCACGGGTTCCATCGGCATCTCCTGCAGCGTCTCGCAGTTCTCGGATGCGCTGCACCCGTCGGCCATCTCCCACCAGATGATGGCCGCGGCCGCCCTGGCGGCGGTGCCGGAGCCGCAGACCTATGGCTTGATGGCGCTGGGCCTGGGCGTCATCGGCGCCGTGGCCCGGCGCCGCCGCGTTGCCGCCTAGGCGTTACTTGGAGAACCAGCCGGCAATGCGCTGCTTGATGCGCAGGAAGAAGCCGGCGCGCTCCACGTCGGCCAATGCGACGACCGGCGCCTCGCCGAGCGTCTTGCCATTGGCCACGGCGACGACCTTGCCGATCACGGCGCCCTTGGCAAGGGGCGCCTCCAGGCCCGGGTTCAGCGTCACCTCGGTCTTGACCGCCGCCGCCTGGCCCTTGGGCACCACCAGCGTCCACGCCTTGGCCACACCCGCGGCCACCTCGGGCGCCACGCCGTACAGCACCTTGGCGTTCGTCAGCGCAACACCCGCCTGGGCCGGCGTGGCTTCCTCGAAGTTGGCGTAGCCCCAGTTGAAGAGCGCGCGGGTCTGGTCCGCCCGGGCCTGCTTGCTGTTGGCGTTCATGATGACCGAGATCAGGCGCATGCCATTGCGCTTGGAGGAGGCGGTCAGGCAGTAGCCGGCGTCCTCCGTGTGCCCGGTCTTGAGCCCGTCGACGGTGGAGTCGGTGTAGAGCAGCGCGTTGCGGTTGCCCTGCTTGATCTTGTTGTACGTGAACTCGCGCTCGGCGTAGATCGGGTAGTACTCGGCGCTGTTGCGGATGATGGCCGCGGCCAGCACGGCCAGGTCGCGCGCCGAGGCCTTGTTGTTGGGGTCGGGCAGGCCGGCCGCGTTCGCGAACTGGGTCTTCGTCATGCCGAGCTTGGCGGCTTCGGCGTTCATCAGCGTGACGAAGCCGGCCTCCGAGCCGCCAACGTGTTCGGCCAGCGCCTTGGAGGCGTCATTGCCGCTGGCGATGACCACGCCGCGCAGCATGTCCATCAGGGACGCCTTCTCGTTGAGCGGCACGAACATGCAGCTGTCGCCGTCCTTGCCGCCACGGCACCAGGCGCTCTCGCTCATGGTGACCATCTCGTCGGGCTTGAACTTGCCGCTCTTGAGGCCCTGCTCCACGAGGTAGCTGGTCATCATCTTGGTCAGCGACGCGGGCGGCAGCTGCATGTTCGTGCCGCTC
>SEEY01001036.1 GCA_004211235.1 Rubrivivax sp. | reverse complement strand
CCACTGCCCCGGAGACAGGTCGGCCGGCAGCGCGAGCGCACCGAACTGCGGCCGGTGCAGCGCCTCCACGCGGTTGCCGACGGCCGCGACCATGCGCTTGACCTGGTGGTATTTGCCCTCCACCAGCGTGAGGCGCAGCAGCGTCTCGTCGACGATCTCGGCGCCTTCGGCCTGGGTGATTTCAGGCGGGCGCTGGAACTTGGCCGGCGCCTTGCCCTCCGGCTCCTTCAGCTCCACGCCGGCGAGCAACTGGTCCACCATCGCGGGCGTCAGCGGGTGCTTGCAGCGCGCCTCGTAGACCTTGGGCACGTGGTGCTTCGGGGAGGTGAGCCGGTGGATGAGCGTGCCGTCGTCGGTCAGCAGCAACAGCCCGGTGGTGTCTTCGTCGAGGCGGCCGATGGGTTGCACGCCGCGCTGCCGAAGCGGCGCGGGCAGCAGGCTCATGACGCTCGGGTGGTGCTTCGGTTTCTGCGAGCACTCGTAGCCCGCGGGCTTGTGCAGCAGCACGAGCGCCTTGTCGAACACCGGCCAAGCCTGGCCGTTGACGGTGAAGCACAGGCCTTCGGTCTCGAACACCGCCTCGGGATCGTCGACGACTTTTCCCTCGACGCTGACCTCGCCGTTCCACACCAGCCCGGCACACAGGCGCCGGGTTCCGAAGCCCTGGCTGAACAGGATCTGCGACAGCCGCTGCTTCACTTGGCGGGCAGCTGCAGCGGTTTCACGCTGCCACAGTCGGCGCCGAGCCAACGGCCTTCGCCAGTGACCTTGGTGGTTTCCGTTCTGCCTTGGCGTTGGGTGCGTACTGTCACGTCGTTGGTGAAACCTTCATTGCCCCGCAGCGTGACAGTGGCATCGCCTTCGGAAGCCGGGTCCGTACAGACGAAGTGCGTCTGGATCACGTTGCCGTTGCGCTGAAATTGCTGGGTGCACCGGCCTTCCTGGCTGATGGGCGCGATGTTGCGTTCGGCCTGCTCCTTGGTGATGCAGGTCTTCACGCTGATGACGCCGCCGGCCACGCTGACGTTCACGCCGCGCTGCGCCAGCATCTGCTCCATCATCTTGCGCTGATCGGGCGGCATGCTCGCCAGCGCCTTCTGCGCCTGGTCCATCTGAGCCTTGTGGGCGGGGGCGAGCTGGGGCGTCTGCTTGAATTCCCACAAGCCGGGCTTCATGGTCTGCGCATGGCACAGGCCGGCCGCAGCGGCCAGCAGCAAGGGTGCGAACTTCATCGGGTGACCTCCACGGCAACGGCAGGGCAGCGCCGACAAGCGCTGCTCAGGCA
>SEEY01001035.1 GCA_004211235.1 Rubrivivax sp. | reverse complement strand
CGCACGGCCTCGCGCATGATGTCCTTGGCCAGTTGCTGCTTGCCTTCGCGCGTCAGCAGTTCGGCGGCGGTCTTGTGCGACAGCACCATCAGCACGTTGCTGCGGATGGCCGGCATGTAGGCCTTGATTTGCTCGGCGAACTTCGGATCTTCCACCTCGAGCGTGATACCGATCTGGGCGAAGCGGTCCACCTCCTTGTCGGCCAGGTTGACCGTGAAGGGGTCCAGCGGCACGAAGGTGGGCGGATGGTCGCTCTTGGGCTTGGCTTTCGCCTTGGGCTCGTGCACCTCGGTCGCGTCCACGTCCTCATCGCCCTCGTCGTCGACCGGCTTCTTCTTGAGCAGCAACAAGGCTGCGCCACCACCCCCGAGCACGAGCACCAGCACGGCCGCCAGGATGATGATCAGCTTCTTCTTGCTGCCGCCGCCCTTGGGCGCGGCCTCTTCGGCAGCCGGCGCAGTGGCCATGAGAACTCCTTGAACGTCGCGCCCACACGAAGCGGTGGGCAACTCTGCGCTGGATTATTCGTCTCGGCCAGCGAGTGGAAGCGTCGATTAGGCGATGCCACGCGTGCCTATTCCGCCTTCAGGCGTCGCGCGACAGTCAAGCGAAGGTGTCGAGCAGGCCGACGCTGCGGCGCACTGGCTGCGCTGCCGCCCCGGCGCCGGCGGCCTGGGCGTCGCCCGGTTGGCGCGCGCCTTGCGCCGATGCGCCCGCGTTGGTGGCGGCCTGGCCGTGATCTGGGTCACGCGGCGCTTGCTGGAAGACGCCGCCACCCGACAGCGTGAGCCCCTGGCCCTGCAGCGCGGCGGCGAGGTCCGGCAGGCTCTGCTCGAGTGCCTGGCGTGTTTCGGCCTGAGCGGCGTGGAAGGACACCTGAGCCTGGCCGCCGTCCACGACGATCTGCACCGACACCGGTCCCATGTCGGCCGGGTTCAACTGCAATTCGGCCTGCTGCACACCGTCGATGGCCAGCAGGCTCACGCGCGCGCCCAGCTCCGGCGCGAAACCGTCGCCCTGCAACGGCGCGTTCACGGCGGCGGATGCCCGCGGGGCGGCCAGGTCCGGCGACGCGGCGGCCGTGGGCAGCGCCTGGGCCAGCACGGCCGCGAAGTTGGGAGCGGCCGGCGCTGCAAGCGCGGGCGGCACGACGCTGGCAGCCTCGGCACAGGGCGGTGCCGAGGCTGCCAGCGCCGTGCCGCCCGCGCTTGCAGCGCCGGCCGCTCCCAACTTCGCGGCCGTGCTGGCCCAGGCGCTGCCCACGGCCGCCGCGTCGCCGGACCTGGC
>SEEY01000246.1 GCA_004211235.1 Rubrivivax sp. | reverse complement strand
CTGTCCGAAGTCGCCGGCACCAAGATCGACGAGGCCTTCATCGGCTCGTGCATGACCAACATCGGCCACTTCCGCGCCGCGGCCAAGCTGCTCGGCGGCCAGCGCGACATTCCGGTCAAGCTGTGGGTGGCCCCGCCCACCAAGATGGACCAGAGCGAGCTGATCAAGGAAGGCCACTACGCCGCCTTCGGCACGGCCGGTGCGCGCACCGAGATGCCGGGCTGCAGCCTGTGCATGGGCAACCAGGCCCAGGTGCGTGAAGGCGCGACCGTCGTGTCCACGTCGACCCGCAACTTCCCCAACCGCCTGGGCAAGAACACCAACGTGTTCCTGGCCTCGGCCGAGCTGGCGGCCATCGCCTCCAAGCTCGGTCACATCCCGACGGTGCAGGAGTATCACGAGGCCATGGGCGTCGTGAACAAGGATGGCGCGTCCATCTACAAGTACATGAACTTCGACCAGATCGAGGAGTACGCGGAGACCGCCAAGGCAGTCGCTCCGGCCTGCTGATCCCGCGCGGCTTGCGCCGCCACAGCCCGCCGCGCGCAAGCCCGGCGGGCTTTTTGTTGGGTGCGTCAGCGCAGCAGGTCGACCAGCTCGACCCGCCCCGCGGCCTCGGCATGGTCGGCGGCCGTCCAGCCGCGCGGGTCACGGTCAGACTTGCGGGCGCCGGCGGCGACCAGCGCGTGCACCACGTCGCTTGCACCCAGGCGTGCCGCCAGCATCAAGGCTGTGCGGCCCTGCTCGTCGCGCTGCTGGATGGAGGCGCCGGCCCGCAGCGCCGCACGAACCGCCTTCTCGTCCCCTTGATTGATGGCCGCCATCAGCATGGCATTCGCCGCCGCAGCAGCTTGCGGCCAACGGGGTGAAAACAGCTGACCGCCTGCCGAACCATGAAAAAAGCGGCCCGAAGGCAGCTTCTGTCGAAACCGGATCGAGCGAACGGCTCAGGCCTTGATGTCCAGCAACGCGCCGGTCGTGTTCAGCTGCGTCTGCAGCACCTTCAGATTCGCGACGAAGGCATAGGACGCCGACTGCTGCTCCACCACCTCGTTGGCCGGGTTGATCTCACGCTCGGGCACCTTGTCGACGTTGGCCAGCTCGGTGCTGGGCCGGGCCTGGTTGCTGGCCGCCAAGTTGGCGATGTTGGACGCGGACGCGCGCAGGCGCTCGTTCGCGGCGGAGATGCCGGAGAGGGCGGTGGACAGCGGTACGTTCATGGTTTCAGTTCTCGGAAGCTCTTGCCGCTACATCGGCAGGGCTGGCGGGAACTTTAGAACAATCGGCGAAAAACCCCGCATTTCCGCGGATCGCCGCCGGCCGGAACGTGACTTCAGCCCGCGAGTTCCTCATAGCCACCTGCCGGCACATAGACACGGACGCTGTCCCCGCCCGCGGCCTTGGCCTCGGTGCAGGCCAGTGCCGCGCCGCCGAGCACGGCGTCCACGCTGGTCAGCGTCGTCTGGATCTGCACGACGCCGAGCGACGCCTTCACGCGCGTGCGATGCAGGCCCCAGCGCAGCCGGTAGGCGGCCACGGCAGCGCGCACTTTCTCGGCAATGATCTGTGCGTAGTGCTGGTCGCAGTCCGGCAGCAGGATGGCGAAATGGTCTTCCTCCAGCCGCGCGACAAGGTCCGAGGCGCGCACTTTGGCGATCAGCATCTGACCGAGCCCATAGAGGAAATGGTCACCCACCTCCGTGCCCATGCCCTTGACGACCTCGCCGAAGCGATCCACGTCCAGCCACAGCACCGACACCGGGTCGCCCCGGCGGCTGCCGACATGTTCGGCGAGGCGGCGTTCGAATTCACGGCGATTGGCCAGCTCGGTCACCGCGTCGTGCTTGGCCGTCCAGGTCGGCTGCAGGCGCTGGGCGCGCGCGGCCGTCACGTCTTCCAGAATCCAGAGCGCTTCGCCCGCGGGCGCATCCCAGTGAACCGGCGTGGCCTGCAGACGGCCCCAGAAGCGATGGCCGTCGCGCTTGACGTATTCGATCTCCTCATCCAGCGGCTGCCCGGCGGCGAAGGCGGCCGCCGCGCGCTCATGCAGGCCTGCGTGCGCCATGTCGGTGGTGTGGACGGTGCGCGTGCCCTGGCCGGCCAGATCGCTGTCGTCGCCAAAGCCGAAGAGATGGTTGAACTCGTCGCTGACGACCTCGAAGCGCTGCCCCGAGACAAAGCCGACGGCGGTCGGTGCCCTCACCAGCAAGGCGCGCAGGCGGGCGGCGGTGGTGTCTTCGGCGGCGTGGGGGGTGTTGCTCATGGCGTCTCCTGAGTCGATCTTCTATGCGTGACTATCGCAGGACTGCCCGTCGAAAACCATGCTGCAGATCACGGTCTACGGCGCTATCTGCTCGGCGTAGTCGTAGAGCGCCGACAGGATCTGCTCGCCGCGCTCATCGGCCGTTTCGCCCAGCACGTCGATGCGCTCCATGAAGGCGGCCAGCGTCTGGGCGCCGCCCTCGCCTTCGTGCAGCCGCGCGGCGAGATGCGCCTGCCAGCGCTCGGCCTCTTGCGCCGACAAGCTCGCCGGGAAGTTGCGCGCTCGCCAGCGGAAGACGAGCTCGTCCAGCCGCGCGTCCTGGAAACCCAGCTTGCCTTGCGAGGCGCGCTCTGCGAGTTGGTCGGGCGATGTGGTGCGCACGCGGTTGAGCGCGCGGCGGTCCTCGTTGCCGACGAAGCCACCGTAGAGGTCCTCGTCCACGTCGGCCGGCGCGAACGGCTCGCGCTGGAAGACGTCGCCCCAGAGGCCATCGAGCATGCGGCCCTTCTCCGCCAGCAGTCCGGCGTGGCCGAGCTGGGTCTCGATGTCATGGCCCCAGCGCTCGGCCATGGCCGGCTGCAGCGTCTTCAGGTTGCCGATGACGATGGGCGACTTGTTGACGTGGATGGTCTTGATCGGCAACCGGGTGACGCCTTCGGGCAAGGCGTCCTGCTTGACGAACATGCGCTCGCGGATAGCGGCGGCATTCAGGCCCAGCAGCTCCTCGGGCGAGGTCGAGCAGTCCCAGACGATCAGCTCGTTCTTGTTGGTCGGATGCGGCGCCAGCGGCCAGACCACGGCGATGCAGCCGCGGTCGGGGCCGTACATGCCGGAAATGTGCAGGAAGGGCTTGCCCTGAGCCTGGGCGGTCGCGATCTCGTCCCACACGGCCTGCTTGCTGCGCAGCTTCACGCAGAAGTCCCACAGCTTGGGTTGGGCCTGGCGCAGCTTGCGCGCCAGTGCCACGGTGGCGCGCACGTCCGACAGCGCATCGTGGGCCGCCTCATGGGCCACGCCGTTGGCGATCGTCAGGTGTTCGAGCTTGAAGCTGGGGCGGCCGTCCTCGTGCTTCGGCCATTCCATGCCTTCCGGCCGCAGGGCATAGGCGCAGCGCACGACGTCCAGCAGATCCCATCGGCCGCAGCCGTTCTGCCATTCCCGGGCGTAGGGGTCGATGAGGTTGCGCCAGAAGAGATGACGCGTGACCTCGTCGTCGAAACGGATCGAGTTGTAGCCCACGCCAATGGTGCCGGGCAGCGCGAGCACCGTCTCGATGCTGGCCGCAAACTCGTGCTCGGGCACGCCGCGCTCCAGGCAGTGCTGCGGCAGGATGCCGGTGAGCAGGCAGGATTCCGGGTCGGGCAGATAGTCGGGTGCGGGCTGGCAATAGAGCATCAGCGGCTCGCCGATCTCGTTCAGCTCCGCATCGGTGCGCAGGCCGGCGAACTGGGCCGGTCGGTCACGCCGCGGCACGCGACCGAAGGTTTCGTAGTCGTGCCAGAAGAATGAGTGGGAAGACATGCCCGGCACGATAGCGCAAGCCCTGACGCGAATCCCGCCCCGATGCCGGGAGCCTCCGCTAGAGTGGACTGCTAACGAACCGACCGGGGGAGTCCGCCGTGAAGACACGTGCTGCGCTGCTGCAGGGACTGCTGGCCCTGGCCCTCGCAAGCCCCGCCTGGGCCGAGGATGAGCCCATCGCCACCGACCGGCCGGACTTTGTCGAATCCAGCGACGTGGTCGGCAAGGGTCGCGTACAGATCGAGACCAGCCTGGCCTGGGAGCGTGACCGCTTCGGCGGCACGAAAGCGCGGCTGTCCAGCACGCCAACGCTGCTGCGCATCGGCCTCGCCGACACCTGGGAGCTTCGCTTGGAGACCGACGGACGGCTGCGGTTGCGCAGCGAAGAAGCCGGGATGACGACGCGGGCGCGGGGCTGGTCAGACCTGTCGGTGGGCATCAAATGGCACCAGCGCGATGGCGACGAAGAGGCCGGCACGCCGGGCCTGGGCTGGTTGCTGCATGTCGACATGGACAGCGGCTCCGGCGCGTTTCGTGGGCAGGGCCTGCGGCCGTCTCTGCGTTTCGTGGCTGAGTGGGAGTTCGCGGGCGGCTGGTCGGCCGGTCTCATGCCCGGCATCTACCGCGACCGCAACGAGGACGGCGGTCATTTCACCGGCGCCATCCTGGCCGGGGTCGTCGGCAAGTCGCTGACTGAACAACTGCGCGCATTCGTCGAGGTGTCGGGCCAGCAACTGACATCGGCCCGCAACGGCGGCAGCGTCGTCACGCTGGATGCCGGGCTGGCCTACCTGCTCGACCGCAATCTGCAGGTCGACATGGCGGTATCACGCGGCATCAACAGGAACGCGCCCGACCTGGGCTGGACCATCGGCCTGTCGGCCCGCTTCTGAGGAGATCCCGATGAACCTCAACATCCGCCAGCGCCTGCTGGCGCTCAGCCTGATGGGCCTGTTCTTCGTGTCGCTGGTCGGGCTGGTCGGCTATCTGGCGCTGGGCACGCTGGCAAGCACGGCCGAGTCGGTTGCCCGCTCCAATGCGGCGCTGCGCGCCCAGTTGGAGGCAGACATGATGCATGACGCCCTGCGCGGCGACGTGCTGCGGGCCGTGCTCAGCGCCGGCAAGGGCCAGGCTGCGGAACTGGCAGATGTGCAGAAGGACATCGTCGCGCACACCAAGGAGTTCCGAGACAACGTCGAGCAGCTGAAGTCGCTGTCCCTCAACGCGTCGATCACCGCCACCGTCAGCCAGTTGCAGGGCCGCCTGGATGCCTACATCACCAGCGCCAACGAGGTTGTCAAGCTGGCAGCGAGCGACCTGCCGGCCGCCGAAGGCCGGCTGCCGGCCTTCGGCGAGGCCTTCAAGGCGCTGGAGGGCGACATGGAGAAGCTCAGCAACCACATCCAGGTGTTCGCCCAGGAAACCGATGCGACCGGCACCGCCTCGGCCTCACGGGCCAAGCTGCTGCTGATCGCGGCCGCCGTGATTGGCGCGGCACTGCTGCTCGGCTTCAACCTCCTGGCGGCGCGCAGCATCACGCAGCCGCTGGAGCGCGCCGTCAGCCACACGCAGACGGTGGCGGGCGGTGACCTCAGCCATCACATCGAAGGCCACACACGCGACGAGACCGGCCAACTGCTGCTGGCCCTGCAGCAGATGGGCGCCAACCTCGCGCACATCGTCGGCCAGGTGCGCGGCAGCGCCGAATCCATCGCCACCGGTTCGGCCGAGATCGCCACGGGCAGTGCCGACCTGAGCCAGCGCACCGAGGAACAGGCGAGCAGCCTGGAGCAGACGGCCTCGGCAATGGAGGAGCTGACAGCCACGGTGAAGAACAACGCCGAGACCGCCCAGCGCGCGACCGAACTGGCGCGTTCGGCGGCAGCGGTGGCCGAGCGCGGCGGCGCGGCGGTGGACGAGGTCATCCACACGATGGGCGACATCTCGGCCAGCTCCAAGCGCATCGCCGACATCATCGGCGTCATCGACGGCATTGCGTTCCAGACGAACATCCTGGCGCTGAATGCGGCTGTCGAGGCGGCCCGCGCTGGCGAGCAGGGCCGCGGCTTCGCGGTCGTCGCGTCGGAAGTGCGCTCGCTGGCGGGCCGCTCGGCGGACGCGGCCAAGGAGATCAAGACCCTGATCGGCAGCAGCGTCGAGCGCGTCGAGGCCGGCTCGGTCCAGGTGGCCCGCGCCGGCGAGACGGTGCGCAGCATCGTCGTCGAAGTCGGCAAGGTCAGCGACTTGATTGCCGAGATCAGCACCGCCAGCAGCGAGCAGAGCCAGGGCATCGGCCAGGTCGGCTCTGCCGTCACCATCCTCGACCACATGACCCAGCAGAACGCCGCGCTCGTGGAAGAAAGCGCCGCCGCGGCGGAGAGCCTGAAGGACCAAGCGGCGCGGCTGGCCGACCTGGTGGCGCAATTCAGGTTGCCCCG
>SEEY01001034.1 GCA_004211235.1 Rubrivivax sp. | reverse complement strand
GCACTTCAGCCCGAGGGACCCGGCGATCCAGGCCAGGTCGGCGTCGGCCTGCGGCAGGCAGTGCGTCTGCTGGTCGTCGAGGAACTGGATGCGGTGCTCGACGCGGCGCAGGAAGACATAGGCGTCGACCAGCTTCGCCGCCGTCTCGGGTTTCATCAGCCCACGCTCGGCCACGCAAGCGAGCGCCTTGACGGTGGAGCGCGTGCGGATCTCGGGGAACTGGCCGCCGCGCACCACCTGCAGCAGTTGCACGATGAACTCGATCTCGCGGATGCCGCCGCGCGACAGCTTGACGTCGTTGGCGCGCTCCGGCCGGCCGGCGGCGCGGGCCTTGGCCTCGCTGCGGATCTTGCCGTGCAGCTGGCGCAGGCCCTCGAAGACGCCGTAGTCGAGGTATCGGCGGTAGACGAAGGGCGTGACTAGGTCGCGCAGGGCCAGCGTGCGCGGGTCGGCCGGCGCGCCCAGGCCGGTGAGAGGCGCAACGACGCGGCTCTTCAGCCAGGCAAAGCGCTCCCACTCGCGGCCCTGCACAAGGAAGTATTCCTCCAGCATGCCCAGGCTGACGACCGGCGGGCCGCTCTTGCCATTGGGCCGCAGCGCCAGGTCGACACGGAAGACCTGGCCGTCGTCGGTCACGTCGCCGATCAGCGTGTACAGGCGCCGGGCGACGTGCGAGAAATATTCGTGCGCGCTGATCGGCCTGGCGCCGTGGGTCTCGCCGTCGTCTTCGTAGACGTAGATCAGGTCGATGTCGGACGACACGTTCAGCTCGCGGGCGCCCAGCTTGCCCATGCCGATGACCCAGAAGGCGATGTCGTTGCCTTCGGCGCTGCGGGGCGCGCCGTGGATGGCGTCCAGCTCGGCGCGGGCGTCGGTCAATGCCAGGTCGAGCGTGACCTCGGCGAGATGAGTCATCACCAGCGTGACGTCTGCCACGCTCGCGCCCTGTTCGATGTCCAGCACCGCCAGGCGCTCCAGCACCAGGTGGCGGGCCACGCGCAATGCGCTGGCGAGCGAACGGCCGGGCGGATGCGCGCGCAAGGTCTCGACCAGCGCGGCGATGACGCCGCGGTCCGGCAGGCCGGCGCCAAGCAGCGGCAACTCGGCGGCATAGCGGCGCCTGACGCGCTGCACATAGCGGCTGTGCTCGGCAAAAACGGGAAACAGTTCGCTCATGTCGCTGTGCTAGATTGCCCGACGGCCGGTTCTTCTTCACGTGCCAAGACCACGACAACGTGTCTGACTTCTTCTCGGCCGCCCTCCATCACTGTTCCCGTGCCGCCGGCTGGCCC
>SEEY01001033.1 GCA_004211235.1 Rubrivivax sp. | reverse complement strand
GCCGTGCCCAGCGTCAACGCGCGCTGGTCGCGGTCGCTAGGCCACCTCGGGTTGTCGGCGTCCTTTTCCAGCAGGCGCGCGGTCCAGTCCATGCTTTCGCGCATGGCCGCCAGCGCCTCGGCGGGCCGGGCGAGCTGCAGCTCCAGCACGGCCTGCAGGTACAGCGTCGACGCCAGGCTGGACCAGAACTGCTGCTGCTCCGGGTGCATGGGCTGCACACGCCGCAGGTGCGCCAGGTTCTCGCGCCGGGCGCGCGCCGAGCCTTCGTAGTCGCCACGGCGCAGCAGCGACGACGCGATGCTGCCGGCGATGACGGCCTGCGTCTGCCCGGTCTCGGCCTCGAAGCGGGTGTGCTCGGGCCGCACCGTGGCATTGATGGCCGCGATCTCGGCCGTCATGCCGAGCTGCTGCTGCAGCGCTGCCTGGGCCGCCCGGTACGCGGCCATCGCCTCGGCCGGGCGGTTCAGGCCCTGGCCGTTGTCGTCCAGCAGCAGGCCGAGGTTGAACTGCGACGCGACGATGGCGCCCAGCAGCCGCAGCCGGTCCGCGCTCGGGGGTGCGAGCGCGGCGGCCTCTTCGGCCAGCTTCAGGCCCTGGCGGGTCAGGTCCGCGGCCTGCTCCAGCCGGCCGGCTTCCTGCTCGGCGGATGCCATCACGTTGTAGGCCCGCGAGGCATAGGTGGCGAACACCGGGTCACCCTTCTGCGTGGGCCAGGCCGCGGCCACGCGCGCCATCGCCGCGGTGGCGTGCCGCACGGCCGCTTCCGGCTGCTCCAGCGAACCCGGGTAGCCCGGCATCAGCGCCTCGGCGATGCGCACTTCCACCTGCGCCATGTCGGCCACCACGGCGGTGTCGCCGCCGAGCGTGGGCAGCAAGCGCTCGAGCGCGGCGAGCGTGTCCCGCAGCAGCTCGACCTTGATCTTCTGGCCGCCCGGCAGGTACTCCACGCTGTCGCCGAAGCCGAAGACGAGGTCGTGCGTGACGCGACGGAACTCCGCCAGCCTCTGCTCGGCCAGGCCCTGCGCGCGGCGCGCTTCGCGGGCCTGCCAGGTGGTGGCGCCCAGCCCGCCCACGAGGGCCAGCACGCTCAAGGCGGCCAGCGCGCTGGTCAGGCGGTTGCGGGACAGCAGCTTGGCGGTGCGGTAGCCCCAGGTCGGCGCGCGGGCCGTGACAGGGTAGCCGCCGAGCCAGGCACGCAGGTCGGCGGCCAGCGCATCGACGCTCGCATAGCGGCGCTCCGGCGCCTTCTCCAGCGCCTTCAGCACGATGTTGTCGAGGTCGCCCTGCAGCGT
>SEEY01000245.1 GCA_004211235.1 Rubrivivax sp. | reverse complement strand
CTGCACCAGCGCGCGTCGTAGCCCAGCGTCATCGGCACCTGCACCATGAGCATCACGAGCGCGATGACGCTGGGCTACGACGCGCGCTGGTGCAGCGGCCCGCCGGTGAGCAGCACGAACAACTGCCAGCAGACGGCCGCGTCGCCGCTGTACGACAGCGAAGCGCGCCGCCCCCAGGACGAGCTGCAATTGCGCCCGGCCATGCTGCTGGGCACGACGACGCTGCCCGCGGCCCAGGCGCTGATCAACCGCGGCGTGGCGGCCGATGCCACGCTGCCAGGGGGCGATGGTTGGCTGGTGCGCACGACGGACAGCGCCCGCAGCGTGCGCTGGACCGACTTCGAGCCGCTGCCGGCCGCCTGGGGCAGCGCGTTCAGGCTGAACTACGTGGACAACAGCGCCGGCCCGGCGAGCGCGGATGCGCTGTCCGGCAAGGCCGACGTGCTGTTCTACCTGACCGGGCTGGCCAACGTGGCCAACCTCTCGACGCTGCAGTTCCGCCCCGGCGCGCTGGCGGATGCGCTGACATCCACCGGCGGCGCACTGCCCAATGGCGGCGGCCCCCAGATGCCCATCACCGCCTGGCTGGATGCGGGCGCGACGGCGAGCTACGGCACGGTGTCGGAGCCCTGCAACTTCCCGGAGAAGTTTTCGCGCGCCTCGGTGCTGATCGACCACTACTGGCGCGGCGCCACCGCCATCGAGGCCTACTGGAAGGCCGTGCAGTGGCCGGGCCAGGGCCTGTTCATCGGCGAGCCGCTGGCCCAGCCCTTCCGCGACACGCCGAGCTTCGCCATCGTGGCCGGTGAGTACCGGATCAGCACGCGCGCCCTGCGCCCGGGCAGCCGCTACATGCTGCAGTACCGGCTCGGCGGCGGCACGACGTGGACGACGCTGGCGGCCTTCACCGGCGTGCGCGGGCAGGTGCTGGACGACCGCTCGCCGCTGCCGCCGGCCGAGGCCGTGCAGATCCGCTGGCAGGGCCCCTGCGCGGACGACGCCGGCAACAGCTGCACGCTGGCGCAGTCGTCCTGAGCGAGCGCCCGTTCAGCGCGTCGGGGCGGCAGTGGCGAGCCGGCAGCGGCCCTCCACGCAGGCGGCACCCGGGTCTGCGACCACGGCGCAGTTGGACACCCTGCCGCTGGCGCCGGGCTCGCGCTGTTGCGCCTCGGCCCGCCTGGCCGCCAGCGCCTTCAGGCGCGTGCCATCGGTGCCGGCCGTGGACCAGGCCAGATAGCCCGCCGTTCCGCCGCAGGCCTTGATGCCCACCGGGAGGCTGCGGCATTGCGCGTCGGCGCTGCAGGCGGCAGGGCCGATCAGATCGCGCAGCTCGCGGTCCAGGCGGGCGGACTCGGGTTCCGACGCCGCGGGCGCAGGCTGCGCGGGAGGCGTCTGCGCGCAGCTGGCAAGCGCGGCCCAGGCGAGCAGCAGGGCGAGGGGTCGTTGCAGCTTCATCGCCCCATGGTCGCTGCGCGAGCCGCGGGTGGCAACAACTAGGATGTTTGCATGCGTGTGCTGCCGTCTCTGCTGCCGTCTCTGCCGCCGGTTCTGCTGCTGGTTCTCGCCCCGGCCGTGCTGGCCGCGGACTGCCAGCCCGATGCCGAAACGGCCACGCGCGCGCTGAACGCCGTGCGCGCGCAGGCGCAGTCCTGTGGCGCGGCGGCGCCGGCGCTGCGTTGGCATGCGCTGCTTGGCGCCTCCGCTCACCGCCATGCGCTCGAGCTGGCTGACCGGGATCGGCTGGATCACGTCAGCGCCAGCGGCGCCACGTTGCGCACGCGCCTGCGCGAGGCCGGCTACGCGATGCGCGTCTCGGGTGAGAACCTTGCCGGCGGCCCGGTGACGCTGGACGAGGCGCTGGCCCAGTGGCTGGCCAGTGCCGGCCATTGCCAGAACCTGATGCTGGCCGATTTCCAGGAGTTCGGCCTGGCCTGCGTCACGGGCCCGGGCAAGCTGCAGCGCTACTGGGTGCTCCAGCTTGCCGCGCCGGCGGTCCCGCGTTCGGCGAAACCTTAGATCCAGCCGAGGTCGATGGCGCGCAGCACCGCCTGCGTGCGGTCCCTCACGCCCATCTTGGAGAAGATGGCCGAGCAGTGGTTCTTGATGACGCCTTCGCTGTTGCCCAGCAGGCTCGCGATCTCGGTGTTGCTGCGGCCGCTGGCCACGAGGCGCAGCACCTGCAGCTCCTTCGGGCTCAGCGGGTCCGGGTGGTCGGCCGCCGTGAAGGCGCGTTCGCCGCCGCGCGCTTCCATGCGTGTGGTGAGCGACGGCCGCAGCGCCGTGCCGCCGGCATGCACGTCGCGCAGCGCCTGGGCCAGCGTCTCGGGGCTGATGGCCTTCAGCAGGAAGCCCTTGGCGCCGGCGCGCACGGCCTCGTCGAAAGCGGCGGTGTCATCGAAGGTGGTGAGCAGCAACACCGGCAGGCGCAGCGCCCGCGCGGCCAGCGCGCGGATCAGGCCCAGGCCGTCCAGCCGCGGCATGCGCATGTCGGACAGGATCACGTCGGGCATGGCCTCAGGCGGCGCGGCGGCCAGCCACTCCAGCGCCTCGGCGCCGTCGTTGGCCTCGCCGACGACCTGCAGGTCGTCCTGCAGTGCGAGCAGGCCCTTGAGGCCTTCGCGCACCAGTTGCTGGTCCTCCACCAGCAGGATCTTGATCACACCCATCGCGGACATCTCAGCTCGATTCGAAACCCCGGGCCGGTGCGCGTCACGCGCATCTGCCCACCCAGTTCGCTCATGCGTTCGGCCATGCCGGCCAGGCCATTGCCGAAGTTCTCGGCCCGGCCCTCGTGCCAGCCCGACGCGCCGCGCCCATCATCGTCGATGCTGACCGCGACTTCATCGCCATCTCCCCGCAGGTCGACCTGCACACGCCGGGCGCCGGCATGGCGAACGCTGTTCGTTACGCCCTCCTGCACGCAGCGCAGCAGCGCATGGGCGGCGCGGGGGCCGAGGTCGCGGGCCGCGTCGTCCATGGCCAGCTCGATGCGCGTGCTGGCGATGCCCTCGGCCAGTGCCTGCAGCGCCGCGGAGAGGTCGATGCGCTGCGAGCTGCGCTGCTGCGAGACGGACTCGCGCACATCGGCCAGCAGTTGTGCGGCGACGTTCTGTGCGCGGCCGAGCGCCTGGGCCGCGCCGCCGGCATCCGTGCGTGCCAGCAGCGCGCCGCCGAGTTGCAGCTGCAGGTTCAGCGCGGTCAGGTGGTGGCCCATCAGGTCGTGCAGCTCGCGGGCGATCTGCATGCGCTCGCTGTAGCGCATCTGCTCGGCCAGCAGTTGCTCGCCGGCCATCTGCTCGGCCAGCACGGCCTGCAGCCAGCGGCGCTTCTCGGCTTCCGCCGCGGCCATGCGCCCGAGGCCGAAGGCCAGGCCGTGCAGGGCCAGCATCGAGCTGAGCATGCCGAACTGGTCGAGCCAGGCGGTGGTGGACGCGTAGACGTAGATGCCGGTGTTCAGCAGCACCTGCGCCGCCGCGAAGCCGAGCGCCAGCCGCGCCGGCAACACGACTGCGGCCAGCGCCGTGACGAGGAAGGGCAGGCCCGGCGTGACGCTGAAGGCCAGCAGGTCGATCAGCAGCAGCCAGGCCAGCCGCCGGTCCACGCTCGCCGGCCCCTGGCCCTGACGGGCCAGCCGCCACATCAGCGCGACGAAGGCCAGCAGCAGCGCGATGCACAGCAGCAGCAGCAGGCGGTCGTTGACGTCGCCGCCGAACTGGCGCCAGACCCAGGCGACCAGGCCGTCGTAGGGCTCGGTCCGCGCGCCCAGCAGCGCCGAACCGGCACTGACCAGCTCCATCGCGCAGACCACCAGCGCCGCAAGACGCAGCACGACGCCGGGCTCGGCGAGGCGGGCGAGGAGCCTGTCCAGTCTCGTCACTCGGCGACGGCCTGCGAGATGATGCCGCCGCCGAGGCACACGTCGCCGTCGTAGACCACGGCGCTCTGGCCCGGCGTGACGGCCCATTGCGGCTCGGCAAAGCGCAGGGCCAGCCGGCCGGCCGCGTCGAAGGCCATGCTGCAGGGCGCGTCCGCCTGCCGGTAGCGCGTCTTGGCGGCGGCCTGCTGCTGCGCCGGCGCATGGCCGGCAATCCAGCTCAGGTCGTCAGCGACGAGGGCCGGGCTCTGCAGCAGCGGATGGCCGTGGCCCTGCACGACGATCAAGGTATTGCGCTCGATGTCCTTCGCCGCGACGAACCACGGCTCGTGCTCGCCGCCGCCGCGCGGAGCCCCCTTGTCCTTGACGCCGCCGATGCCCAGGCCCTGGCGCTGGCCGAGTGTGTAAAAGCTCAGGCCGACATGCTCGCCGAGCTTGCGGCCGCGCTCGTCCTTGATCGGCCCGGGCTGGTGTGACAGGTATTTGTTCAGGAACTCGCGGAAGGGCCGCTCGCCGATGAAGCAGATGCCGGTCGAGTCCTTCTTCTTCGCGTTCGGCAGCGCAATCTCGGCGGCGATGCGGCGCACCTCGGTCTTGGGCAGGTCGCCGACCGGGAACATCGTCTTGCTCAGCTGCGCCTGCGACAGCCGGTGCAGGAAGTAGCTCTGGTCCTTCAGCGGGTCCAGGCCCTTGAGCAGCTGGAACTCGCCGTCCAACTCGCGGACTCTCGCGTAATGACCGGTGGCAATCTTCTCGGCACCCAGCCGCATCGCATGGTCCAGGAAGGCCTTGAACTTGATCTCGGCGTTGCAGAGCACGTCGGGGTTGGGCGTGCGGCCGGCCTGGTACTCCTGCAGAAAGCTCTCGAAGACGCGGTCCTTGTACTCGGCTGCGAAGTTGACGTGTTCGATCTCGATGCCCAGCACGTCGGCCACAGAGGCGGCGTCCAGGAAGTCCTGGCGCGTCGAGCAGTACTCGTCGTCGTCATCGTCTTCCCAGTTCTTCATGAAGATGCCGATGACCTCGTGGCCCTGGCTCTTCAGCAAGTGGGCGGTGACGGCCGAGTCCACGCCGCCGGACAGGCCGACGACGACTCGATGCTTTGCAGGGGAACTCATGGGCCCGATTGTCCCAAAGCGCCTTCAACCCTTGGCCAGCGGGGCCTGCAGCGACGCGTGGCCGTAGACGGCGTCCAGCGGCAGCGGTCGACCGGCCGCGTGGTCGCGCACGCACTGCAGCACCAGCGGGCTGCGGTGTCGCGCCGCGCAGGCGGCCAATTCGGCCTCGCTCAACCACAGCGTTCGGTGGATGCCTTCATCCAGCGTGCGGCCGGCGATCTCCTCGCCGACGGGACCGCTGAACGCCAGCCGCACATACGTCACATCCTCTGAACGTGCCGGCCTCAGGAAGCGGGCCAGGTAGACGCCGAGGAAGGCCTCGGGCACGAAAGCGCGCATCGTTTCCTCCAGCGCTTCACGCACGACCGCCTCGATGGGGCTTTCGCCCTGTTCGAGATGGCCGGCGGGGTTGTTCAGCATCAGGCCCTCGGGCGTTTCCTCCTCGACGAGCAGGTAGCGCCCACCCCGCTCGATCACCGCCGCGACCGTGACGCTGGGGTGGAACCTCTCTGTGGCAACCATGCTGCTTCCTCTCGCATTCCCGCTCCGGGCGGACACGGGCATTGTGTAAGCTGCAACGCAACCCCTGCCCCCGGAGGAGCTTCCATGCAGATAGGCGTCCCGCGCGAGCGCGCGGCCGGAGAGACCCGTGTGGCCGTCACCCCAGAGACGGCGAAGAAGCTCAAGGCCCAGGGCCACACGCTTCGCGTCGAGAGCGGCGCCGGCGTGGCGGCCAGCGTGACCGATGCGGCCTACGAGGCCGTGGGCTGCGAGATCGTCGACCAGGCCGCGGCGCTCGCTGCCGAACTGGTGCTGAAGGTGCGCGCACCCGGCGCCGACGAGCTGGCACTGATGAAGCCCGGCACGGCCCTCGTCGGCATGCTCAACCCCTTCGACCGCGACGGCTTGTCAGCCATCGCCGCAGCCGGCCTGACGAGTTTCGCGCTGGAAGCCGCGCCGCGCACGACGCGCGCCCAGAGCATGGACGTGCTGAGCAGCCAGGCCAACATCGCCGGCTACAAGGCCGTGATGATCGCGGCCGACAAGTACCAGCGCTTCTTCCCGATGCTGATGACGGCGGCCGGCACCGTGAAGGCGGCGCGCGTCGTCATCCTCGGCGTCGGCGTGGCGGGTCTGCAGGCGATTGCGACGGCCAAGCGGTCGAAGGGGTTGAGCATGCCGACGAGGGCCGTGCCGGGCTTCATCAGTGCCAGCTCGTCGGCGCCGGGTGCGCGC
>SEEY01001032.1 GCA_004211235.1 Rubrivivax sp. | reverse complement strand
CCAGCTGGCAAACCAGCAGCGCCGCGAGCACGCGGGCCACCATGCGCACCCAGGGACGTTCGCGGCCGGCGAGGAAGGCGGCGCCCGGTCGTTTGCATTGGTCAGGCAGGCTCATGCTGTTTCCCCTTGGGTCGGTGCCGCGCCGGTCGCAGGCGTATCAGAATGCATAGGTCAGGTACAGATAAGGATTCCAGCGCCGGGTGGAAAACCCGTCCGGCTTGTACAGGGGCGTGCCGAGCGCGGCGTCGAGTTGCAGGTGGCGCCATTGCGCACGCATGCCGAGCGCTGCGCCAGCCAGCTTCCGGCCGGGAAGCAGGGTCGCGCCGGCGCCCCAGACCCGGCCGATGTCGATGCCGAGGTAGGCGACGCTGGCAATGCCGGCGAGCGGCGCCAGCGGCGTGGTGAATTCCTGGCGCAGGGTGTAGCCGCTCTCGGCCAGCAGCACGCTGTCGCCATCGAAGCCGCGCACGCTGTAGCGGTTGCCGATGGCGATCTGGTCCACCGACAGCGTGGCGTCACGGGTGGCCTGCGCGCGCAGGCTGGCGTCGTAATGGACGGTACGACCTGCCAGCGTGAACGGCTGACGGTAGCTGCCTTTGAACAGCACGATGCGGGGACGCAGCGTGAGGCCGCCGTCAGCCGCCGTCGGCAGGTCTTCCTGTGCGCCGCGCCACGGCATGCCCTGGCGATAGGCCAGCTCGAATTCGACGCTGGCGTCGTCGAGCAGCTGCTTGTAGGTCAGCCCGGCCTCGACGCTGCTGGTGCGGCGGCGCTGCACCAGCAGTTCCACATCGTCGAGGTAGCTGTTGGCGCGCCGCGTCGCCACGGCGGCATACACGCCGGCCCTGGCTGCGCCGGTGCGCACGATGGTCCGGTGCCACTTGGCTTCGGCGGTGCTGCTGACGCCGCTGGAAAGGAACTGAACCGTCGTGCCTTGCACCCGCTGGGCATAGCGGCTACGGCTGGCGTTGACGCTGAAGGTGTTGTAGCCCCAGGGAATGCTGTAGTCGACGGCAGCGCTCTGGCTGCGGTGGTCGGCCCGGGCATGCTGCACATTGCTGCCGGCCGACAGCGAGACGATGTCGTTGAGCCCGAGCGGATTGTCGAACGCCGCCTGGAAGGAGGCCTGCGGCGTTCCCAGGCTGCGGCTGCCGGAGTTGTCGATGGAGACGCCGCCCCGCAGGCGGTCCGCGAAGCCGGCGGGCTGGCGCAATATGCGCACGTCGGTGGTGTCGGGCGCCGCGCCCGGCGCCAGTTCGGTTGTCACTGCCTGGCTGGGCAGGCGCTTCATC